>JBGTIE010000294.1:0-14603 GCA_041745855.1 Lysobacterales bacterium
GCTGGTCGGAGCCGGCCTTCTGATCCAGAGCCTGCGCAACATCGGGGAGGTCGACATCGGCGTGCGCAGCGAGGGCGTGCTGACTGCGCTCGTCGCGCTGTCGCACCCGGCGCCGCCGGCGGGGAGCGATACCGACGCACAGCGCCGGGACGCGTCGACCTATAACGCGTCGCGGCTGCAGCCACTCGTAGCGCGGCTGCGCGCGCTGCCCGGCGTGGAGTCGGTGACGATCACCGATGCGTTGCCTATGGCCAACGTGAACAACACCACGTCCTCGGTACTGCTCGCCGGCCACGACCTGCCGACCGAGGGGCCCGACATGCCATCCGCCCGCTGGCGCTTCGTCGACGCCGCGCACTTTCCGACGCTCGGCATTCCCCTGCTTCGCGGCCGACTGCTCGACGACACCGAAACCCGTCCTGGTGACGAGCCAGCTTCGATCCTGGTCAACGAGACCTTCGTTCGTCGCTACCTGGGTGACGCCGAACCGATCGGCCAGACCGTGGGCAACGTGCTCGGTGAGCCGCTGAAAACCATCGTCGGCGTGGTCGGCAACAGTCGTGCCTTTGGTCGTGAGGCCGACGTGCCGCCAGAGGTCTACCTGCCCCTGGCCAGCGCGTATATCAGTCAGTTCTATCTCGCGCTGCGGGTGAACGGCGACCCCGCCAGCTTCGCCGAACCGCTGCGCCGCGCGGTGCAGAGCTTCGATCCACACTTGCCGCTGCTGCAGGTGCGCACGCTGGATGAGGTGACGGCAGGCGGCGCAGAACTGCGTAATTTCAACCTGCAACTCATGGTGGTATTCGCCTGCATCGCGCTGGGACTCGCCGCGCTCGGCCTGTATGCAGTCATTTCCTACTCGGTCGCCCAGCGCCACCATGAGTTCGGTATCCGCATGGCGCTCGGGGCCGATGCGCGACGCGTGTTGCTGCAGGTGATGGGGCAGGGCATGACGATGGTTGCCGGCGGGCTGCTGCTCGGCATCGGTGGAGCGCTGCTGCTCGGACGCGCGCTGTCCAGCCAGCTGTACGGTGTTGGTGACGCCGATCCCGGCGTAATCGCCAGCGTGGTCGTGGTACTTGCGGTGGTCGCGCTATTCGCCTGCGTGCTGCCGGCGCACCGTGCCGCACGCACCGCACCGATGGTCGCGTTGCGTGACGGCTGAGAACGTGAGATTTGGATAAGTAGTCATGACCGACCTGTGGTTGTCTTTCCGTCAACTCCTGCGCCGGCCGGGGATTGCCCTGACTGCGGTGCTGACCCTCGCACTCGGCATCGGTGCCAGTACCGCGATCTTCGCCTTCGTCAACGGCGTGCTGCTGCAGCCGCTGCCTTACCCGCAACCGGAGCGCGTCGTGCGGGTGTTCCACGTCAACGACGCCGGCGACCGGTCGCGGCCTTCGGATCCGGATTTTGCTGATCTGCGCGAGCGCAGCCGCAGCTTCGCTGCGCTTGCGCAATTTGGCAGCGGACGGACATCGGTCGCGGGCGGACGCGAACCGAGCCGCTCCATTCGGGCATGGGTATCTGAAGACTACTTCCGCGCGCTCGGAGTTGAGCCGGTGCTGGGCCGGCAGTTCGTCGAAAACGAAATGCAGCCAAACGGGCCGTCCGCGGTCATCGTCAGTCATGGTTACTGGCAACGGCAACTGGATGCGGCGCCGGCGTTGGCTGGACGCGACCTGCGCGTCGATGATCGCGAGCACGTGGTGGTTGGGGTGATGCCGCCCGGCTTCGAGCACCCGGCGGCTACTGAACTGTGGACGCCGCTCGTAACAACTGGCAACTCACGCACCGCACACAATTGGCATGCAATCGGACGCTTGGGAGATGGCGTTACGCTGGAGCAGGCGCGAGCCGAATTGGCAGTGATCGCCGACGCGCTGCGCGCTGAACACGGTGACGAGAGCACCCTGGCGCAGTTTGGCACCGTTTCCCTGCACGACCACACGGTTGCTGGAATCCGGCCCATGCTGCTGGTGCTGTTGGGCGCCACCGGGCTGCTGTTCCTGATTGCCTGGTCGAATGTCGCAAGCCTGCTGCTCGCCCGCGCCAGTGTGCGCCGGCAGGAGTTGGCAGTGCGCACAGCGGTGGGAGCCGACAACTTCCGGCTGGCACGTCAGTTCCTGGTCGAGACGCTGCTGCTGACCACGCTCGGGGCCGTGCTCGGCAGCCTGCTGGCTGGCGGCTTTATCGAGCTGATCCGGCAGCTACAGCCAGGCGACTTGCCGCGCATCGATGCTGTACGCATCGATGCGGTCGTGCTTGCTTTCGTCGCGCTGCTGTCGCTTGTCTCCACGCTCTGCCTTGGCGGCTTGGTCGCCTGGCGCACCGGGCGCAACGGGTTTTCCGCCCTGGCAAACCGACGCGAGGCCGCCGGTGGCCATCGCAGCCGGGTCGCACGTTCGCTTGTGGTCGGACAGGTCGCACTGGCGCTGGTTTTGCTGGTCGGCGCGGGCCTGCTGCTGCGTAGCTTCGCGCTGCTGTTGGCCATTGATCCGGGATTTCGCAGCGATGCGACGCTCGTCATGCGCATCGCCCTGCCGCGCGGCGACGACACCTCCGACGCAATGCGCCACCTACGCTTTCACGAGGAACTACTGACCCGGATCGGCAGCCTGCCGGGCGTGGCCGATGTGGGCGTAATCAACTTGCTCCCGATCGCCGACGGTCGCTGGAACGGCAGCTTCATTGAAGTTACCCAGCCCGACGAAGTGACGGACCTCGACAGCTTCGGCATGATCGCGCGTATGCCCGGCCGTTCCGGACTGGCCGATTACCGCATTGCCAGCGACGACTATTTCCGCACGCTCGGCATACCGCTGCGCCAGGGGCGCGGCTTCGACAGTGGCATGCATGCCGGCAGCGTGCACGTCGCGCTGGTCAGCGAGAGTCTCTCGCAGCGTCGCTGGCCGGGCGAAAATCCGGTCGGAAAGCTGCTGCACTTTGGCAACATGGACGGCATCCTGCAGCCGCTGACCGTAATCGGCGTGGTCGGCGACGTGCGCGAGTCGGGCCTGGACAGCGAGTCCAGCCCGACCATCTACGCCCACTATCGCCAGCGCACCAGTCGCCTCGCCGAGATGAGCTACGTGGTGCGGACGACGGGCGATCCGCTTGCCCTGGTGGCATCCCTGCGCCAGGCCGTCGCGGCACTCGATCCGGACCTGCCGCCGGCCTTCACCACGATGACCGAGGTGATCGGCGACTCGCTGGCGCAGCGCCGCCTGGTACTGATGCTCGTCTCCGGATTCGGTCTCGTCGCGTTGCTGCTGGCCCTCGCCGGCGTATACGCCGCGGTCGCCTTCAGCGTGAGCCAACGCACGCGGGAGATCGGCTTGCGAATGGCGATCGGCGCGCGCCGCCAGACCGTGGTCGCGATGATCGTCGGCGAAGGGCTGCGGCTGACAGCCGCCGGCATAGCGCTTGGCCTTGTCGGTGCCTTGTTGCTTGCGCGCACTGCCGCCAGCCTGGTCTACGGTGTCAGCAGTGCCGACCCGCTGACCTATGCCGTCGTACCGCTATTGCTGCTGGTTGCCGCCGGGCTGGCGGCTTGGGTGCCGGCTCGAAGGGCCGCGACCATCGAACCGGTCGGCGCCTTGGGCAGCAATTGAGACGGCGTCTCTTCGGAGACATGAATCTGGTTGTGGTTCGCAAGCGTATGGATTGGTACTCGGCCCCTCTCCGGAGCCCGACGAAGTCGGCGCTGCAGTAGACGCGCCCCGCATCACAACGTAGATTCACTTGCGATGAAATTCATGACCTTGCTTGCAGCTGCTGGCGCCCTTCAAGGGCTGCTGCTCGCTATCGCACTCTGGCTGCACCCGCGCGGTCCGCGGCGTGCCAACAGGATCGTGGCTGCGTTCCTGTTCAGCATCACACTGGCGCTGTTTGCTGACGGACTGCGCCTGAGCGATCAATGGCAGCAGCTCCCGGCGCTGTTCGTCGCCTTGAGTGCGACGCCATTTCTGTTTGGCCCGCTGCTGTGGCTCTATGTGGAGACGTTGACGGATCCAGGGTATCGGTTGCGTGCTGGCCATTTGCTGCATGCGCTTCCTTGGGTGCTGAATCTGTTGCTGTTGCTACCGTGGATGCGCATGCCGGCGCATGAGCTCATCGCCGCGCTCGAGCCCGGGATGCAAGCGACCGCGGAAGGCGTCAACCTGCTGGCGGTTGCGAAGGTAACAAGCCTTTTCGGATACACGCTCTATGCCTGGAGGCGCCTGCGGCGCTGGCAGCGCCATTTGCTGGACAGCTACTCCAATCTTGATCGCATCAATCTACGCTGGTTAGGCAGCCTGCTCATTGCCTTTGCCGGAGTTGAGGCGTTGGTGGTGCTCTACCTGTTCGGATTGTTCCCGCGAGGTGGACCGTTGTGGATGGCAGATACCGCCTTGAGCTTGGTGCTAGCCATGCTGGTGCTGGCGACCGGGATACTTGCACTTCGGCAACCGCAGATTTTCTCCGGCGCCCAACCGGCCGTCACCAGCTTGAGGGAAGAGACTGAGGCCGGGCCGGCAGCCAGACCAAGGCGTAACTTGACAGCCGAGGATGTACCGAAGCTGCGTGCACGCCTCGACCACCTGATGCACGAGCAGGCCCTGTATCGCGACCGCGACTTGTCTCTGGCGCAACTGGCGACGGCGCTGTCAGCAAGCCCACACCAGGTTTCCGAACTGCTCAATGCCGAACTGGGCTGCACGTTCTACGATTATATAAATCGGCACAGGGTCGAAGCTGTGCAGCGCCGACTGCGCGCCGAGCCTGAGGCGACCGTGCTCGATCTCGCCCTTGAAGTCGGCTTCAACAACAAGGCCACCTTCAACAAGGCGTTCCGCCGCGTGGCCGGATGTACGCCAAGCCAGTGGCGGGCAGGGCAGGGGACGTAGCCGGCAGTTTACGGCCCGTAGCATTTGAGGGTGTGGGACTCTTCATCCCGGGTGCGATTCGAACCGATGTTTCAAGGGGTCTAGTGGTTGAAGGGCCCAGGGCTCAGGGCCCAGGGCCCAGCAAGGTCAAGAGCCGACTCAAGGCCACAGGTAAAGCTCGGCCGATCCTTACCTGCCACAGGGGTGTTTTGGATCGAGACGGTCGCCAGCAGCCAGTCCTGGGCTTCAGTCTGCAGACTGTCAACCCCGGAACTCTGTTATTCATGACCATTCCTGAAGTCACTCCTCCGCACTCCGGAGCTGCGCCTGTATCGCCTTGGCCGGCGCTGCTCGAAGTACTGGCCCTGCCCGTGATGGGTGTGGTGCTCGCCTTGTTGATCGCTGCTGCACTCGGTGTAGGTTTGAGTAACCCATTAATCAACCTGCGCCCGGACGCGTTGCCCGATAGCTGGCTGCCGCTGGCCGCTGACCTCCTGCAAGTACTGACGCTGCAGTACACGGGCTGCTTTCTGTTGATGGTCGCGATCCTGTGGCCGCGTCGCGAGTTGACGCCAAAGCGCCTGGGGCTGACTTCCAACGGTTTCGCCTGGTCGCATCTGCTTGCGATGGGCCTGCTGTTGGCCTGTCTGCTGGTGCCTTTGCAGATGGCGCTGCTCGGTGCCGATGCGCACTGGGACCTCGGCGAGACCTCGCCGTGGCGCCGGGCGCTCCTTGATGCGCCGCGCAGTGCCGACTTCTGGCTGCTGATGGCCGTCGCCAGCTTCGGCCTGGTGCCGCTGCTTGAGGAAGTGTTTTATCGTGGTTTCCTGCAAGGGCGCTTGCAGCAAGTAATGTCGCCGGCACACGCGATCGTGTTGATCAGTACGCTCTTCACCCTGAGCCACTCGCAATACCACCAGCCGAGCGTAATAAATATCGCAACCGCGCTGTTCGTTTTCTGCTCTTCGTTGGTGTTCGGCTGGTTGTACTGGAAGACCGGTTCGATTTGGCCGTCCGTGCTACTGCACGGCACCGTCAATGTGCCATGGCCGTCTGGCAGCGGCGCGGTGGCGCTGGGCGCGGTTTTGCTGACGGTCGCCCTCATGACGCATCGTCGCTGGCGACCGTGGCTGGGTGAATTGCATGAAATGTTGCGGCTACAGGCGCTCAGACGCGCGCTGTTGGCACCGATGTTGCTGACCGTGCTGTTCGGGGTAGGCTTTACTTTGGCAGGCGCCGTGATCGTGCCTGTCGCGGCATTGATGCTGGTCGCTGGATTGCTGTGGCGATGGAGGTTGCGGCGTCACGGAGGAGAGGGGTAGGGCACCCAGTGCATCAGCAAAACCGTACTTCTTTGGGCTGCGTCAATGCACCGCCATATCAGACCGGCACTGAGACGAATCTCCGTTCAGTTCCGGACACCGGCTCGCTGATCGTACGGCGCCAGCGCTCACCAGTCCGCGCCTCCCATCGCAACTGTCTGATTTCAGTCGTACACAGATGCTGGCATGCGAGTTGCTTTGCGGCTGGACGCGGGCATCGGCGGCACAGATGCTGCCGATCAACCAAAATCCAGCCAGCCGGAGCAGTTGCACATGCGATACAGCGATTGGATCCAGGAGTTCCTGCACGCCGGCCGAGCGCTGCGACGAACACCAGGTTTCGTCATCACGACTGTCGCCATGCTCGGACTCGCGATCGGCGTGACTTCCGGGATCTTCAGTGTGGTCAACACGGTACTGCTTGATCGCCTGCCGTACCCGGAACCGCAGCAGCTGGTGCATGTCGCAGCGACGGCGCCGGGAACGGAGCTTGCGCCGGAGTTCGGCGTGGCCGCTGAATTTGTTGTGCATTACCGCGAGCGCTCGCGGCTGCTGGAAGATCTGTCGACCTACAATTCCTTCACCTCGACATTACGCACCGCGGACCGCGTTGAACGCATCCGCATGTCAATGCCGACCAACTCCTTGTACTCCACACTCGGCGTTGCGCCAGCACTCGGGCGTTTGCCAGTGGAGGACGATGCCGATCGCGCTGTCGTGTTGAGCGATGCGCTTTGGACCAGTTGGTTTGGCCGTGATCCGACCGTCATCGGCCGTAGCGTCGCGATCAATAGCACCGATCGCACGGTGATCGGCATCATGGGTCCTGAGTTCCGTTTTCCAGCCGCCGACACCCAGTTGTGGATATCCAGCACGATCGGTGCCTCCGACATCACCCGAAGCGGAAATTTCGGCCACTCGGTGGTCGCGCGTATGGCCGCGGGAACAACACCTGAAGCAGTCGCGGACGAACTGAGCACGCTGGCTCGCGAATTGCCAGAGCGCTTCGGCGGCACAGCCGCCTATGCGCGCATAATCGAACAGCACCGTGCGGTCGTGCGCACGCTCGAAGAACAGTTGCTGGGCCGTTTCACACGCCCGCTGTGGGTGCTGCTCGGCGCCGCGGCAATCGTGCTGCTGATTGCATGCGCCAATGTCGCCAACCTGTTCCTGGTAAGAAACGAGGGCCGCAATCGAGAACTGGCCACGCGCAGGGCACTGGGCGCGCCACGCGGCCGTCTGGTGCGGCAGCAGATGGCCGAAGCGATACTGATTGCTGCGGGCGCCAGCGCATTGGCTGTATTGCTGGCAGCGCTGGTGCTGCCGTTTTTCCTGAAGCTGGCGCCATCGGACATACCGCGGCTAGACCAGGTCAGTATCGGTCCCGCGACCCTGCTGTTTGCGCTCGTCGCTGCCGCACTGTCGGCACTGATCTGCGGCATCGTGCCGGCCTGGCGTGCCGCCTCCCCGGATCTGTCGCGCTTGCGCGACGGCAGTCGCGGCAATAGCCGGGGCAGCAATTGGCTGCGTAGTGGCCTGGTGGTTGGCCAGACGGCGTTGGCCCTGGTGCTGCTGATTGGCTCCGGCCTGCTGCTGCGCAGCGTGCACACCTTGCAGCAGGTACACCCCGGCTATGACGCCCGCGATGTGTTCACATTCCAGATTGCTCCCGAAAGGCCGGAACTGTCCGACGCGCCGTCCTTCGCCCGCTTCAACCTCGACTTCCTCGATCGGCTGAAGGCACTACCGGGCGTGCAGTCGGTTGGTCTGGTCGAGAACGTGCCTATCGACGAAGGCACCGCCAGCATGCGAATCGGCACCGAGGGCGGCGACGCCGAGGGCACGTTGCTGAATTTCACCTATAGCGCTGGCGACTACTACCGCACGATGGGCATCGCCTTGCGCGCTGGCCGCGTATTTGTCGACGACGACCATGGCAGTGCAAGAGGCAATGTCATCGTCAGTGCTACGGCGGCTGAGCGACTCTGGCCGCAGCAGGATCCGATTGGCAAGCGGCTGCGACGCATCGGCCATGAGAACTGGGAAACCGTAGTTGGCGTGGTCGATGACGTCATGCAGGACGGTCCGCTCGGAAAGCCGCAAGCCGTTGTGTATTTCCCGATGGTGGATACCACACCACAGGGGGGACGCGCGATCTCGTCGCCAGCCTTCGTGCTGAAATCAGAGCGTGCCGACAGTATCGGAGGGTTGGCCGTTAACTCGGAAAAAGTCCGACAATTTCGTGCAAGTCAATGAATCGTAGGGCTTTCGTTGCTGGTCCCAGGGGTTTTCGGCTGCCAGTCCGCTTGGGAGGGATCTGAGTCGCGGTTGCTGTCCACCAACATCAACCCGAACCGGTTGAGGTGTCCCATGCGGAATGGCGACGTGCCCGCCATCGCCTCCTCCGTGAGCTCGTAGCCTTCGGCTTCGAGCTCTCTGAGAACACGAGTCATCTCGTTGACGTTGTGCAGGATGATGAGGTTTGCGGCCAGATGTGCCCACTTCACCAGCTTTTGCTGTTCGTGGCGCATGTTCTCCGCAACGACGCCTTCCCCGCCGAAGAACACCAGCCGCATAAAGCCGTTGAACTGCTCACTCTTGTTGGTGGCGCGGTGAATGGTCTTGCGCAGCTCCACGTCGTCCACGTAGTCGAGCAGGAACATGGTCCGGATCACCCGTCCGAGCTCCACGAACGCGAAGTAGATCGGGTTCTTTCGATTCTGCGTGCCCAGGCGCCGAAGAATTGCCGACGAGGTCAGCAGCCCCTCCTTGATGGACACTGCGATGCGCATCATCTCCGGCAGGTGCTCCTCGATCAGGTCCCACTTGATCGCGTCGTCCATCAGTGCATTGATGTGCGCGTAGCGTCGCTTCGCTTCGGCTCGGCTGAAGGAACAATCCCCAAGATCCCGGATCCTGGGCATCAGCTTGATGCCGAGCAGGTACGCCAGCGCGAACACCGGATAGCTTTGCGACTGCGTATCTCCATGGACGGTGTCCGGCTGAATCTCCGAAGCGTTCCTCAGCAGGCCATCCAGGATGTGGATCGCCTCGTAGGTTCCGCACGTGGTGAAGTGCGCCATCAGCGCGATGTAGCGGTCAGACACATGGTAGTAGCCCAGCCCGCCATAACCGCCATACCGGATGTGCCGTTCGGAGATGAGGTTCTGCTCATAGATGTTCCACTTCTTGCCATCGGCGGACGCGCTCATTCCGCTGCCCCAGTACTTCGGAAGCTGGAACTGGTTGAAGCAGTTGATGACCTTGACGATGGCGCGATCAAGGGTTTCCTCGGTCACGTACTGCTGGTTCAACCAGGCGACTTGCTTGCGCGAGACCAAGCGCACGGAGCGCTCGGTCTGGGAGGCGCCGAGGTTCAGCCCATAGCAGATGAGCGACACGACGATGCGCAGCGACAGGTCCTTGAGGCGCCCCTTCTCTCCAGCCACCGTGCGGAACTCCGGCGCCACATTGGCCCATTGACAGGCGTCGACCAGCACGTCAGCGACATTGACCTCAGTCATTCTGGCTGTGATCTCGGCTTCGAGCTGCTGCACTTCTGGACTCAGCTCGTTTCGCCGAATCCGCGATAGCTTGAGCCTATTGTTGACGATTTCGGCAAAAGGATTGCTCGGGAAGCGCGCGTCGACCTGGGCGATCTTGGCGCCGAGGTCGCGCCGCAGCTTCGCCACGTGCTTGACCGGGTCGGTCTCGATCCGAGTGGTCTCGCCATAGGCCTCAAGTTCCTTGGAGAAACGCTCGTCGTTGAGCAGGTGCTCGCGGTAGTCGTCGAATCGATTGCCCTTGGGTACGAACAACTCGCCCGACTTCAGCTCGTTGCGAAGCCGAAAATGGATCGCCAATTCGAGGAAGACGCGGTCAAGCGCTGGACCCTCGGGTGTGTCGACTTCGACGTGACGTCGCCACGGTTCCTTCATCCAGCGCAGCTCCTTGGAATCGAGGCCGGCTTCGTCATGGTGGATCACGCGTTTGCGCCGCAGCTTCCGCACCTGTTGCAGCACGGCGAGCAGCGCTCGGCTATCGGACGCCTCGTCAAGACAATGCAGGTCGGCGATGTCCAGACAGTTGAGCAGTAGCGTGCGCATGCCTTGATAGGGCTCAACCAGAAACGGCAAGTAGTCTTTGTGCCGCACGGCGAGATGTTGCTGGCAGGCCGCGATCAGCGCGTCCTTGTCCTGATAGGTGTTGCGCAGCGCCGCCAGTTGCTTGGCCGCACTGCCCCGTGTGTCGTCGGCCTGCAAGGTTGTCAGAAAGCGCTCGATCAGCGTGTCGGCGTCGGACCCGGTGGCCAGGCGATGTTCCTGCAGCTTGCGGACGGCGGTGTTCTCCAGCCGCTGCACGAAGCGCAGGTATAGCTCGACAACATCATCGAGGGCCTGGCCGCGTTGGGCGTGAATGAAGATCGCGGCGAGCCCGTAGCGCGTCGGGCCTTTCAGCCGCGACATCTGGGCGGCGTCGTAGGCGCGTGCCCAGTCTCTGAAGAATCGCAGCTTGGAGGGCGGGATATCGAGCGGCGGCATCTGGTCAGCCAGCCGCTTGAGGTTGTCCAGATGCTGCAGCCAGTAACGCACTTCCCGGTTGGTGGGCCGCTTGGGCTCGCGCTTGAGCGCGTTCCAGCCGGTCAACGAATCATTGCCACGTTTGAGCAGCCCATCGATCGTGGCGCGGCCGGAGGGGCCCAGAGCTTCGGAAAGGCGAGACAGGTACTGATCGTGGATCGCTGTGCGGGCCTCGCGCGCGATGTCCTCGAGCACGGAAAACACCGGCAGCTCGAAGCGACGGCGAATCAACTCGTCGATCAGTTGATTGATGATGTCTGGGATGTTGTGCTTGGTCTGGGCTGCATCCCGAGCGACCCCTTCCACCCAGCCACGGTGCTCGCGCAGGTCGAACGGCTCGACGCGCGGGGCCCGGCGCAGCGCGGCCAGGTGATCACGCTTGCTCTTGGTGCCATCGTAGGCTTCGAGTCGATAGGCGGGTGGCAGTCGCTTATAGCCCAGCGCCAGGCCCACGTGTGCCTTGATGCGCTCGGGCACGTGCTTGAGCAAAACGAAGTACCCCAGGTACTGAAAGACTTTAAAGTGGATCGTGAGGCCGAGGCGTGCGTAGGGCTTCTTGGCGATGCTGTTGATCAGTTCCAGGTCGTTTTTGCCGGGCGTGAACAGGCGCCCGAGGTCGCGCTCGCTGATGTCGGCGTTGAGTCGCCTATAGGCGGTTTCGTACTCAGTCGTCATTCCGGATCGGCGCGCAATTCAGTCCCAGATCCGACCCGTGGCCACGTCCCGAATCCTGGCTTCGAGGTAGCAGTCGTTGTTGGTTGCGACCTGGTGCAGTTCATCGAGCAGATCACTGACGCGTTCGGTCAGGGTGGCCTCGTTCGTCTGTGCCGGCAAGTGGATGTGATAGCGGTCCCCCTTGCGCCCGAACTTCTGTCCACCGAGCCGCGCCAGGCAGACCTCTTCGATGTGGCGGCGCGAGGCAGCGAGGCCGCGCGTCCTGCCGACAAAGGGGCGCAGCGCGATCGACACCTCCAGCCGCACTGCTTCTTCTGTCGACGGGGTTGGTGCCGGGGCGGGCTTGGCGGGCAACGAACGTTGGAGACCCGCTTCCAGGCGATCCCGATCGCTCTCCAGCGGGTCGATGTAGCGCGCAGCCGATTGGATGTCGCGCCACCCCACGTAATGCATCAAGGCCTTCAGATCCCAACCGTGATGTGTGGCCCAGCCGGCAAAGCCCCGGCGCAGCGAGTGGCTGGTGTAGCTGCGCGCATCGTCGACCCCTGCCTCGGCGAGCAGACGGCGCAGCCACGGAATGATGCTCTTGCGGTTCATGGGGCGTTGGCCCGGCGCGCCCCAGCGGTTGACGCGCCGAAACAGTGGTCCGGCGCCGAGCTTCGAGGCGGTCAGCCATGTCTCGACCGCCTCGACGGGGCACAGTCGGGTCAACGCCGGGACGACCCAGGTCTGCCCCTGATTCTCGCGATCACCCTTGGAGGTGGGGAGCCAGAGCGTCAGGCTTTCGCCCGGGCGCACGACCAGGTGTTCGATCTGCAGGCGGACCAGATCGTCACTGCGAAAGGCGCGCCAGAAGCCGAGCAGCAGCAGAGCGCGATCGCGAATCGCCTGCATCTCGACAGCCCGGTCTCCTTCCTTGCGAGCTCGCAAGGCAACTGCCCGGCAGAACGCGTCTACGCGCTCTAGGTCCGCGACCTGCAGGGGCGCCGCTTGCTTCTCGACCGTCGCATGCAACGCGCGAATGCCCTTGAACGCCTGCCGCACAACCTCGTCACGGGTCGGGTCTGGAAAGCCTTGACGACGATGCCAGCTTGCCAGCGCGGACAGACGTTGCCGCAAGGTGTTGTTCGACAGTGAGCCGGCGTAGGCGGCAAGATACCGTGCGACCGCGTCCCCAGTCGCCGGCAGGAAGCCGCCGAAGTCCTCTTCAAAGTGGCGCGTGGCCTGCGCATAACTTTGTTGCGTGTTCTTGCGTGTGGCCGCGGCCAGGTAGCGTTCCAGAGTCGTCATGGAAGCAAAAGCCGAAGGGTTCGCAACGATATATCACAGAGCCACATGCGCGGCTGCCCGACAGCGGTGTCTACTCAACCCTGCCCTCCACGCTGTCGCCGATCGCTATAGCTTCCAGTGCAGTGACGGACAGGACATGCTTGGTCAGAAGGTTGGGCAGGTTGAGTCTGGCCTGCGGCCAGGGTTTGGTCTGCGTAGCCGGGAACCACGACAAGCACCCCGCAAGGCTTGAGCCGTCGAGCTCCAATGCAACCGGTCTCTCATCGGCAGTGAAATAAGCTGCCGCCACCTTCTCGACGTCCGCAGCGGCATTGACGTGGATGCAGTCATCGCGCTGGTCGGCAGGACAGCGAGGCAAGACGCCGGACTCGAGCGCCTGCATCCAGCTCGCCAGGGAAGTGACACGAAATAGCGCGGTCATCGATTCGGCACTCGTTCGAGGTGGACCACCTAGGCTCCATGGTGGCGCAAACCGCGAGGAGTTCCAATGGCCAAGCGTCCCTGCGCGAGCCCCGAGCGTCTCTCGCCCAGCCGCCAAAGTGATCGCCCCCAGTGACGGGACCGCCTCGGCCGTCATATTGCCGAATCGGCGCTGAGGAAAGCGGGTACAGCGCTACCTTCCTTAGTCTCACGCCGGCAATCGGAAGTCCGCTGCATCGGTGCTGTAGGCGTGCGCTGGGGACGACTTTCGCTCGCATCGCGAATCAATTCGCCCCGTCATGACCTCCTGATGTTCTGAAGCCGGCGCACGCCAGGCCAGTTCATCTCAGGAGACCCGATCATGAAGCTTTCGTTGCAGTCGCAGATCTTTTTCGCGCTGATTGCCTTTGGCGCGCTGTTCGCAGTGGTGCTGGGGGCCAATGAAGAGCTGTTCCGCCGGGGGCTGACGGACCAGCGCCACCTCGGACTGGCGCATGAGGTTACCCTGCGGGCCGAGGATCTTGAGCGGCGTGGGCGCGCCTACGCAGCGGTGGCGCCGCGAGATTTCGAGGCCTATGGGCGCGATGTCGTGGTGTTCTACGCCTCGTTGCGTGCCGATCTGGAGTCTCTGAAGGGCGCGGTCGATGCGCTGGTGCAGGTGCGGGAGGAAAGTGCGCCGGATACCGCCAAAGCCATCGATGCGATGCGCAATAGCCACGCGCGCTTCGTAGCGGGTCTGTGGGAAAAGCTTGGCGACAATCTCGATGAGCCGCGACTGGAATGGGGTGCCGAGTTTCTTGGTGCCGAAGCGCCGGTGCTGCGCCGCGCTGCGCAGGAGACCGAGCAGGCCATCGCCAGCATGGCCGAGCAGCATCTTGCCGAATCGCGCAGCCTGACGCGGCTTTCCTGGTTGCTGGGTGCTCTGACCATCGGCGGCATTGCGCTGTGGTTCTGGCGCCGAGTGACGCGACGCATTGGTCTTGCGGCAGGTAGCTGCCGACAGGTATCGGAAGGCGAATTTGGCACCCGCATCGCCGACGACTCGCGCGACGAGTTGGGCGAGTTCTCGCGCGCATTCAATGGCCTGTCGTCACGCACCCGGGTAGTGCTGGGGGTGCTGGATCGCCTGCCGGACGGCGCGACTCCAGAGCAGGCCTTCAGCACGCTATGGAGCGAAAGCCGCGACTACCTCGGACACCGTTGGCAGGCGCTGTTCGATGTTGACGCGCAGCTGCGCGATGGCCAGTTGCTGGCGCTCAATCACCACCCCAGCCTGGACTTTGCCGAAGCCGGGCAGCGTTTCGCCTTGGCCGGCATCGTCGAAAGCATGGCGCTTGGAACGCACGGCGCAGCGCTGCTTCCGGACATTCGCCGGCATACCCTGGACCAGCAGCAAGGACGCCTGCTGCGCGAACTGTCGCGCCGTGATCTGCGCACGCTTGCCTTGG
>JBGTIE010000295.1:0-13363 GCA_041745855.1 Lysobacterales bacterium
GCGACAGGCGCTGGGCGAGCGACTGTCGCAACTGCCGCGCCCCCTGCCGGCGGGCTGGCGCGGTGAATGGCAGCCGGATATGACCGCTTGGCTGCATGCCGTCGGCGGCGGTTTGCGTGATGGCCTGGCCCTTTTTGCCGACTATGGCGAGGTGCGCGGCGACCTGTATCACCCGAGCAAACCGGATGGCAGCCTGCGCTGCTTCTACCGCCATCGGGTCCACGGCGATCCCTTCTGGTGGCCCGGACTGAACGACCTCAGTATCGCGGTGGACTTCAGCGCACTGGCCGAAGCTGGCCGCACCCTCGGATGGCAGACGGTCTATTTCGACCACCAATCGGCCTTTCTGCGCAACGCCGGCATCGACGTGGTGGTTGGCGAGTTGGCCCATTTGCCGGAGCGCCGCCGCCTGCAGCTGGCCAGCGAGATGAAGCAACTGATGCTGCCGAGCGAAATGGGCGAGCGCTTCAAGCTGATGGCCTTTTGCCATGGGCTGGATCCAGAGAGCCTGCCCGATCTGTATCAGTCACCCGGCCAGTTGCACCGCCTGTGAGGACAACGACCGAACCGGCCTGGCGCCATCTGTGGCTGTGGCAAACCCTGGGCTGGGGTCTGCTGCTGATCGTCATCGCGCTGTCGCTGTTGCCCCTGCCGCACTCGGGCATCGACTTGCCGCAGGGAGACAAGTGGGGTCATCTGCTCGCCTATGGCAGTCTCTCGCTGTGGTTCGCGCAATGGGCAGCCGACGCCCGCCAGCGGATCAATCAGGGGCTCGGGCTGATCGGCCTGGGGGCGCTGCTGGAAGGGTTGCAGGCACTCACTGGCTATCGTCAGGCCGAGTGGCTCGATTTTCTCGCCAATACGCTCGGGGTGGTGCTCGGTGGCCTTGTTGCGCTGGGGTCGGCCGGACGGGTGTTGCGGACCATCGATGTGCGACTGGCGGCGCGCAGCCCGTGATTGCGCTGATCCAGCGCGTCAGCGAGGCCGAGGTCTCGGTCGACGGCCAGATCGTCGGTGCGATTGGTCCCGGCTTGCTGGCGCTGGTCGCGGTTCAACCGGACGACACCGAAGCGCGGACGCAACGGATGGCCGAGCGGCTGCTGGGCTATCGGGTGTTTGCCGATGCAGCCGGCAAGATGAACCTGGCGCTGGGCGAGGTTGGCGGCGGTCTGCTGCTGGTATCGCAATTCACGCTCGCCGCCGACACCCGCAAGGGCATGCGCCCCAGCTTCACCAGCGCCGCCGAACCGGCCAAGGGCCAGCGCGATTTCGACCGCCTGGTGGCGATCATACGCGAGCGGCACCAACCGGTGGCGACCGGTCGCTATGCCGCCCACATGCAGGTCCGACTGGTCAACGACGGGCCGGTAACGTTCTGGTTGCAGAGCTGAGCTTCGGATCGGGTACGAGTCAAACCGGTGTTTCGGCGTTGAGGGCGCACGGCCCAGAGCCCAGGGCCCAGTCGAGAGCGAGCTTGCGGCAAGCGTGGATGCTTTGCCGCGACGTCGCGCTTCGATTCGCCTTGAGCCGGCCCTTGCTGGGCCCTCAGCCCTGGGCCCTGCAACAACCAGTCCATTCGAAACATCAGTTTGAATCGCGCCCCTCTGATCCCCGTCGGCTGAGAAGCCCATAAAAACGGGCGGTCCCGAAGGACCGCCCGCCGATGGCCCGGGAGGGGGCCTCGCTGGTCTGACGCAGAACCCCGACCGGAACTGCGCCTGACCGGCGACCATCGACCTGCGAGGGCCCAGGGCCCAGGGCCCAGAACACGA
This sequence comes from Lysobacterales bacterium, assembly GCA_041745855.1. GTDB lineage: Bacteria > Pseudomonadota > Gammaproteobacteria > Xanthomonadales > SZUA-5 > JAWLAT01. The sequence goes on from JBGTIE010000295.1 coordinate 1,773, forward strand.
GCCTACGCAGGTTCTGGTCGTTGTCGATGCCGCCGGAACCGTCCGGCCGCACCGTCTTGCTATACCCCGGGCCAGTGGCCTGGCGCCGGGGAACTCTTCAAGCCCTGCCGGGCAAGACCTGACCGGCCGGCTCGGCAGCCATCTGGCTGCGCATCGCGCCGCTGCCAATCTGACTACCGCGGGCACTGTCCGGAACGAACTCGGGGTAGGCTGACAGACCGCACTCGATCAGATCGGCACCTTCGGCTTCCTGGTCCGGGCTCAGGCGCAGACCGATCGTGTATTTCAGTAGCGTCCAGACCGCCAGACTCGCCGCGCCGACCCACGCAATGATCACCGCCGCACCGATCGCCTGAGTCAGGAAACTGGCATCGCCGTTACTGATCGGCACAACCATCAGGCCGAGAACGCCGCAGACGCCGTGGACCGAGATCGCGCCGACCGGATCGTCGATCCGGATCTTGTCCAGCGCACCAATCGCCAGCACCACCAGCACGCCGGCGCCCAGGCCGATCACGGTGGCAAGCAGCGGTGAGGGCATCAACGGTTCGGCCGTGATTGCGACCAGCCCGGCCAGTGCACCATTCAGGATCAGGGTCAGGTCGGCCTTGCCGAAGCGGAAACTGCTGTACAGATAGGCCGCCAGCACGCCGCCGACCGCCGCCGCGTTGGTATTGACGAATATCTTGGCGACCGCATTGGCATCGTCCAGGCTTGAGAGCTTCAGCTGCGAACCGCCGTTGAAGCCGAACCAGCCCAGCCACAGGATGAAGGTGCCGAGCGTGACCAGCGGCAGATTGGCGCCGGGAATGCCGAACACCCGGCCGTCCTTGCCGTACTTGCCGAGGCGGGCGCCGAGCAGGATCGTACCGGTCAGTCCGGCAATCGCGCCGGTCAGATGGACCACGCCGGAGCCGGCGAAATCCTGGAAGCCCATTGCGTCAAGAAAGCCGGAACCCCATTTCCAATAGCCGACAACCGGATAGATGATGGCCGACATCGCGATGCAGAAGAGCAGGAACACGCTGAGCTTCATCCGCTCGGCGACCGCGCCTGAGACAATAGAGGTCGCGGTGGCGACGAACACGACCTGGAAGAAGAAGTCCGCCAGCTTCGAGTAAGTCGGTGCTTCTTCAGCGGCCAGCGCGGCGATCAGATGGTCATCGCCACCGACCAGTCCGGGAAAGCTCGGGAAGATGCCGCCCGGGGCCGAGCCGTACATCAGGTTGAAGCCGAACAGCAGGAAACACAGGCAGGCAACCGCATACAGCAGGATGTTCTTGGTCAGGATTTCGGTGGTGTTCTTCGAACGCACCATGCCGGCTTCGAGCATCGAGAAGCCTGCGGCCATCCACATCACCAGCGCCCCGCTCATCAGCAGGTAGAAGGTGTCCAGGGCGTAACTGAGTTCTGTCAATTCCATGGCAGGTCGGTTCCTTGCGCTGCACCCGTCACTGCCCGGGCACCTGGCGAGAGGAACATTGGCAAGGTCCGTGCCATGTTGACGAACCGCACAACCGGGCCAATCCGGAATCACTCATGAACCAGAACGGTGCACTGTTGCGGTGCAGCATTTGCTGCTGTGCACCATCAGCGGGCAAAGAATACTCTGCCAGTAGTACCGAACCGCCTCTAGTAGGCCGGTCCCTCGTGCCAGCCAAGCCTCGGCTTTCGCCCTTGACCAGTCGCCGCGAGGCGACCGGCGCTCTTTCTGCAGGCCTAGCTAGGGCCCCGGCTCAGACGGTAGCGCGTGTCCCTTCCGATCCGGCGTTTCTGCCCTCCGTCGGCGACGGCAGCGCCTCCTCCAGCGGTCGCTGAAGCACGGCGGTGACCCGACTCGTCAGCAGTTCGCGCAACAACGGAACGCGGGTGATCAGCGGCAAGCCCTTGACCGCCGTGTATCTCCGTTCAACCATCTCGAAACCGGCGGCGCTGACCAAGCGTTCGAATTTTGCCAGGCTCATCCGGTTCAGGCCACCGGTCACGTCCTCGTAGCGCTGCGCGCCATCATCCCGATATCGACTGCGTACCGCCATCACAACCCGCTCGGGGAACAACAACTGCACCCACGGCACCGACGTGAAGTAGGCCATGTGTGCACCGTAGGGTGAATACCAGGGCGGCGCGAAAGTCAGCAGCAGGCGCCCACCCGGACGCAACGCTGAGCGGATCTCCTCCAGCACGCCCTGCGGATCGCTGAAGTGTTCCATCGAATTCAGCGAGATGCAGGTGTCGAAGTGGCCTCTCTCATCCGCGCCGATCCTGTGCACGAAGCGCACGCGACCGTCAACGCTACGCTGTGCAGCCAGTTCCGCGCCCGCCTGGCGGCCCGGGTCGGAGATCTCGACGCCAACCACTTCAGTCGCGCCGTTTTCGGCCAATGCCACCGCCTGGACGCCTGCCCCGGAGCCGAAGTCCAGCACGCGGCATCCGTCGATGTTGCTGCGCAGGTCTGGAATCCAGTCATGCAGTTCATTCAGCGCGCTATCGACCCGCGGTGGCGCCTGGCGCGGGGTCGACCGCGCAGTCGCTGGTGCCGACGACACGGCAAGCAGCAGCATGGTCGCGAGCGAGATCACAGCCTTTTCGATTGTTCGGATCATCATACGCTCCGTGAGATGCACCAGCCCGCCATTCCGCAAAGTGAACATACGCAATCTTAACGGTGGTCGCGGTGACCGGGGCACTTGCGTAATCGGGGGTTCAGGTGGGGGCAAGATTCAGGCGGCTCGCAACGGCCCCACGGCCCGCCATTTGGAGTGCGGAGCACGAATGCCACCGCGTGGCGACGCTATGTGCGCTAGCGCACGGAAGCGCCCCCACTGCCGCTGCAAGGTGGCGATCTCTACGCGTAGGGACCTGGGGACTGGGCATGCAATCGCACTCGCCGATCTTGACCTCCGTCATTCTGTTCGCGGTGGCCACTGGCGCCGGCATGCTGTTGGCGGTAGTGGCCGCCTGCCGGAAATTGCACGGCGCGGTACGCCCCCGGCGCTCGGCGGGCGGCACGTAAACGCAAGGAAGTGTGATCTTGCGATCAAATCGTTTGGTACCTCAAGCTCCGTAACATAGACTCGGCGAGCAGTCCACAAAACCGGAGTGTGATCGAGAGCCTCGCCCGCCAATCGCGGCAGTGATTGCCGCAAGGGTTCGACCTCGAGCAGCACCGGAATGGACTTCTGTCATCCAACGGGAGATGCCGCGGAGGTCGTGCAGGGTGACCTTGAGTCGCCTCCTCCGGTCGCCGGTAATCGCCTGACATTCCTTGACCAAGGCGATCCCCGATGACACTCCAGTTCCCGACCCGTCTCTTGCAGGCTGCGTGGATATCATTCCTGAGCATCGCCCTGCTGCTTGCCGCAGCGCCGGCGCAGGCAGCGCTCACGGTGACACCCATCACCTGGGATATCGTCGGTCTCGACCACAACCGTCCGCTCACCAGCGGGCCGGAACTGTTCCCGCTGGGCGCCAGGGTGTGTTCGGACATCGACGCGACGGACGTCGAGGTCCAGTTGGAGTGGCTGCAGGCCAGCAGCTTCATCAACACCCGCCCCGGTTCACAGAATCTGCTGATATTCGACATCGACGCCGACGAGTGTCGATGCCTATTTCGAGATCCAGATTACCCGCGCCACCAATGCTTTCGGCCAGTTCCGGCGCTATCGGGTTGTCGCCGATGACGGTGTCAACGTGGCTGAGTCGCCCACACCGCGCGCCATTTACATCGAGCGCCTGGTCTCACAGAACCGCAACTCCACCCAGCAGATCCGCTACGGCCAGCAGGCCAACCAGTCCGACTGGGTAATCCTCGGCGGCGGCGGCAGCCTGAATCTGGCGATCGGGCAGTCCTACTTCATCGAACTGACCACGGCAACGTCCACTGCCTATGATCAGCTGCAGTCCTTCCTGACCCTGTCCAACACGATCTTCCAGATCAAGTCGGTCAGCACCACCTACAGCACACTGACTGCGCCACCGACGCGCGTGCCGACCCCCAATCCCAGCCTGTACGCAGATGGCTGCCTGTGGCAACCCAACCTCGACAGCCCCAACTGGCGCTCCTGCCTGGCCTCGGGCAAGGCCGGCGGCACCGTGGTGACTGTGTACGAGATTTCCATCATCAGCGGCGGCGGCGAGAGCGTCGGGCTCGAAGCGCTGATCTACGACCTCTCTGGCGGCAGCTTTCACTACAACACCGATTTCAGTCAGTCGCCGGGGGATCTGAACACCTTCGATCCGACCGACGCCGGCTTCGCCAAACGCTTCATTCCCTCCACCATCGCCGCCGATGGCGTGGCCACGCTGCGCTTCACCATCAGCAACCCCAACCCGATCACCGTCGCGGGATATCGCTTCACCGACAACCTGCCGGGCAACATGGTGGTGGCCAGCCCCGCCAATGCCAGCAGCAGCTGTGGCGGAACGATCGCCGCCACGCCAGGTTCCGGCGTCGTCGCGTTCGTGGACGGCGCGATCGGCCCCAACGGGACCTGCACCATTTTGGTCAACGTGACCGTGCCCTTCGATCCGATGGCCGTCTATCCGGTAACCTTGAACAACGTGGCCGATTTGTTCATCGGCGATGCCGTCGATCCGTCGGCCACGGCAATGGCCTCGCTGGTGGTGACCGAGGAGCCAGCGCCGCCGTTGCTGTGTGGCCCCGGCACCCTGGCGCAATGGACCTTCCCTTCTTCCAACAACAACCCGGCTGCGCCCAATCCAGCAGTAGCCAATGTCACCGCCAGCGCCGCGGCGGGGGCCGGGCTGCAGGCCTCCGGGGGGCTGGACTTCGCTGCGCCCTACTGGCGTTCCAACACCAACCCGAACGTGGCGAATCTTGCCGCGGCGATCACCAACAACATGTACTTCGAGTTTGTACTTGATACGACCGGCATTGACGCGATCGATCTGCGCTTCACCAGGTCGCGACAGCCAAACGGCCCCGAGATGGGCGCTGTGCTCTACGGCACCAACCCGGCCGCGTTGACCAATGCCGGCAGCTTCACGATCCTGGCCACCGACCAGACCATCACCATACCGCTTGCGGCGGCGCTCAACCCCGCCGGCAACACGCTGGTCCGGATCTACGTTTTCGCCGCGCCCAACACTGCCAACGCGCATCGCGCTCGCATCTCTAACGTGAACTTCGAGGGCGAGATCTGCCTGCCTATCGATCCGGCTGACGCCCCGACCCCGCCCTCGATCAGCAAGTCGTTCAGCCCCAATCCGGTACGCGTCGGTGAGCCCAGCACGCTGAGCTTCACCATCACCAACCCCAACCCCGCCGATTCCCTAAGCGGCCTTACTTTCCGCGACGAGCTGCCGGGCGGCATGCAGGCCGTGATTGGCAGCTTTGTCAACGGCGGTTGCGGAGGCACCTGGGGCCTCGAGGCAGGCAACCCGGCCATCCTTGCTCTCACAGACGGCAGCCTGGCGGCAAATACCCTTTGTACGCTGTCTGTCGATGTGACCGCCACGGCAATCGGCAGCAACGTCAATATCAGCGACCCGGTCGACGCCATCGAGACCCTGCCAGGCAACAGCGCGCAGGCCTCCCTCGATGTGCTGCCGCCGCCGCTGGCGCCCTCGATCGTCAAGCTGTTCGATCCCAATCCTCTGCTGGATCCCAATGGCGTCACCACGCTGCTCTTCCGCATTACCAACAATGATCCCGACCTTGCCATCAGCCAGGTTGCCTTCAGCGACGTCTTGCCACTGGTCGGTGGCGTCCAGATGCAGCCTGCGATCATCCCCATCGTCTTTGCCGACAACGGCCAGTGCGGCGCTTACGGCTTCGTCTGGAATGCTGGCAGCAGCACCCTCAGCTTCAGCAACGGCGAGATTGCCGCGGCGGCCTTCTGCGAAATCGAGATCTCGGTCGAAGTACCCGGCCTCAACCCGATGACGGACCTGCCGGCCCAGTTCCCCAACCAGACCAGCACCGTCAGCCACGTCTTCGAAGGCATCACCTACCAAGGCAACCAGGCCAGCGCCACCTTGCTGGTGGACCTGCCGATCCCTGGCATCGCCCTGCTGAAGCAGGTGGGTCCTGGTAATGAACCGGTCCTCGATCCCTGGTCCAACTACCTCGCTGTCCCGGTAGGCGGCCAGTTGTTCTACAAGATCACCATCGAGAACATTGGCGAGACCGTACTGACAGACATCGTCGTCACCGATATCGACCCCAATGTGGACCTGTCCGGCTGCCCCTGGACGGCAATGAACTTCGAATTGCCGGTGGCGGACGCAAGCGATCCGTTGGCGCATATCGCGGTCTGCGTGGTCGGCCCGGTGAGCGCGGTCACAGGCGAGACGGTCAACACCGCCACCGCGAATGCCGATTCCAGTGCGGGCCCGGTGAGCGACTCTGATTCCGCCACCTACGCTACTACCGGCCTTACCCTGGCCAAGACCGCCAATCCGACCACCTTTACCGGCGTGGGCAACGAGATCACCTATACCTTCACGGTCACGAACACCGGTTTTGCGGTGCTGAGCCCGCCGCTTGTGATCAACGACCCGATGATCGGTGGGGTGAACTGTCCGGCTTTCGACACGGTTGGCGATCTGGACGAGTTCTTCGATCCCGGCGAGCAGATCGCGTGCACGGCGACCTACCTGACCACGGCCGACGATGTGGATGCAGGCCAGGTGCTCAATAGGGCCACGGCTTCTACGCCCGAAGTAACCTCCGATCCAGATTCCGAGACGGTTACGTTTGTTGGACCGGCGCTGACCATCGTCAAGAGCGCTCCGGCGTCGGCGGTGGTGAACCAGGCCTTCGACTACACACTGACGGTAACCAACAACGGCACCGCCGCAACCACGGCAGTGGCGACAGTGACCGACGTGATCCCGACTGGCGTGACCATCAACTCGGTCACGAATCCGGGCTGCACGACTGCCGGTCAGACCGTGACCTGCACGGTGCCTGCGGGACTGGCAGCCGGTGGCGGATCGGTGGTGTTCACGATCAACGTGACCCCAACGGTGAATGCAACCAACCCGATCGTGAACTCGGCCGGGGTAGTGGGCGGCGGTGATCCGAACTGCGCCAACCCGGGCGACTGCACGGATAGCACCAGCACGCCGCTGAACAGTCCGGCGCTGACCATCGTCAAGGGCGCTCCGGCATCGGCGGTGGTGAACCAGCCGTTTGACTACACGCTGACGGTAACCAACAACGGCACCGCCGCGACAACAGCAGTGGCAACGGTAACCGACGTGATTCCGGCGGGCGTAACGATCAACTCGGCGACCAATCCGGGCTGCGCGATTGCAGGTCAGACCGTGACCTGCACCGTGGCTGCCGGCCTTGCCGCTGGCGGTGGTTCGGTGGTGTTCACGATCAACGTGACCCCAACGGTGGATGCGACCAATCCGATTATCAACTCGGCTGGGGTTGTGGGCGGCGGTGATCCGAACTGCGCCAATCCGGGCGACTGCACGGACAGCACCAGCACCCCGCTGAACAGTCCGGCGCTGACCATCGTCAAGGGCGCTCCGGCGTCGGTGGTGGTGAACCAGCCGTTTGACTACACGCTGACTGTGACCAACAACGGCACGGCGGCGACGACAGCAGTCGCGACGGTGACCGATGTGATCCCGGCGGGCGTAACGATCAACTCGGCGACCAACCCCGGCTGCGCGATCGCGGGTCAGACCGTGACCTGCACCGTGCCTGCGGGACTGGCGGCCGGTGGCGGAACGGTCGTGTTCACGATCAACGTGACGCCGACGGTCGACGCGACCAACCCGATCGTCAACTCCGCTGGGGTTGTGGGCGGCGGCGATCCGAACTGCGCCAATCCGGGCGACTGCACGGACAGCACCAGCACCCCGCTGAACAGTCCGGCGCTGACCATCGTCAAGGATGCCCCGAAGTCCGCGGTGGTGAATCAGGCCTTCAACTACACGCTCAGCGTGACCAACAACGGCACCGCAGCAACGACAGCAGTCGAAGATACCTTGACGACCCCGGTACCACAGAATCCGGCGCTTCAGCTGCTCAAGTTCAACGAGCTGATCGACCTCAACGGCAACGGGCTCGCAGACGAGGGCGAGGTAATCGAATACACGCTGGTGGCGACCAACACCGGCAATGTGACGCTCACTGAAGTGGCAATCGTCGACCCAATGATCGGTGCGTTGAACTGCGCGCCGACGCAGCCGGTGCCGGTGCTGATACCGGGGGCCGTGCTTACATGCACCGGCAGTTGGACGGTGACCCAGGCAGCGGCGATATTGGGGCAGCCCATCGTCAACATGGCGACGGCCACCGGCCTGCCACCCGATGGCATCTTGCTGACCGACGCCGATTCGACCGTCACCCCGATCGGCAGCCCGCTGTCCGTCCCGGTGCCGGTGCCCGGCCCCGGCATGCCCGCGCTGATCCTGCTCGCGCTCGGCATCCTGATGATCAGTCGGCGGAGTCTGGCGATGCGCTAGTGTCGATGATGCTTGGGGGCGCGCCGCAGCCAATCTGTGGCGCGTGCAACGCATCACGTAGCGCCCAATCTGCTGCCCGGCGACACCGAGGTCGCCGCGACGAGGTGCGCCAACGCACGGTGCAGGGTCTGGAATGCGCCCAGACTGGAACGCCAGTTCCACCCATAGTACGGAGAAGTCGCATGAAGACAGTACGCGCTACATCAGCCAGTTTGAGCCGAGCAGTGCTCGCCGCGGCCATTGCGATCGTTCTTTCCAGCCCGGTCTATGCCACTGATCCCTTGCGGACCAGCGGTGCAGCCGCCGCCGATCGCAGCGCAACCAGTGACCTCCGGCCGGCTGACAACAGCATGTACGATGAGGGTGACGAAGGTGGCGACAGCTTGACGCCGCGCGACGAAACCCGCACCGCCGCCAGTGAGTTGAAGCGGGCGGACAACAGGATGTACAACGAGAGCGACGAAGATGGTTACACCCTGACCCCGCTCGACGAATTCGACGACGGAGCCGCCGCAGATCGCACCGCCTCCAGTGACCGCAAGCCGGCTGACAACAGCACACACAACGATCGCGATCAGGATGGCGATAACCTGACGCCGCTGAACCAATCCCATGCCGCAGCAGACGTCGAACTCACCCGTTCCATTCGTGAGGAGTTGGTCGACGACGACGCTCTCGGCACGAATGCGCAGAACATCAAGGTGATCACGATCGACGGCGTGGTCACGCTGCGCGGTGTGGTCAAAACCGATGAAGAGCACACGCGGATCCTGGCCATCGCGACCAAGGCTGCCGGCGCGGACTACGTCGTTGACGAACTCGAAGTGATCGAGGGCTGAATCGGCTCGCCCTCACTCATTTCGTCATTGCGAGACCCCTTTATCGGCCCGTTGTGCACACGGGCCATGAACCAGCAAGAGCGGTCTCACGCGGAGACGCGGAGGACGCGGAGCAAGAGCATCGAGGCGCCTAGTGCGAACAGCAGTCGGAAGCCGGGTTCACGACGCCTGCTGTCAGGTTGTTCTCCGCGACCTCCGCGTCTCCTGGGGGACCGGAAAAGCATCCAAAGCGGCGCGGAGCTCCGCACACAAAGTTGGTGCGTCGCTTATTGCGGGCGCTGCGCCGCCATCGTCTGCAGCCATAGCGGCCGGACGGTCACGGTGCCGGCGTCGCCGATCAGCTGCAACTCACCATCCTGAATCAGGCACTGCAGTTGCATGCTGCGGCCAAACAGCGTGGTCAGTGACTCGGCGCAACCGGCGGGCAGTTCGACCACCTCCAGGTTGCCACAGCGGGCGAGCGCGCTGCGCTGCTTGTCCCACCACAGCGGGAAGGCGCGCCCGCTGTAGCCGATCACAACCACCCGACGCGCGCGGCCGCAGGCACGTCTTACCCGCGACTCGTCCGGTTGGCCGAGATCGATCCATTGTTCGATCTGGCCGTCCAGCGAATGCCGCCACAGATCGGGCTCATCGTCAGTGCTCAAGCCACGCCCGTAGACCAGCCGCTCATCGGCGAACAGGGCGAATGCCAGCAGACGCACCATCAGCCGCTGCTCGGTTTCCGACGGGTGCTGCGCGAGCGTGAGTGCGTGCGTTGCGTAGTAGTGACGATCCATGTCGCTGATCGACAGCTCTGCCTTGTGGACCGTGGCCTTGAGTGCCATCCGGCGCGCTCCAGGGGTGTGGCCGGCCATTGTAGGGCGGCAGCCACCTACGCACGTTCATGAAACATCCGGGCCAGGAAACGGACAGCCGCTGTCCGGGAGTGGACAACTCCGCCACCGAACGCGGCGGCCAGCGTGCGCAAGTGGCGCTCCAGGCGGACTACCGGGATTGGCACGGATCATGCTGCACCGCGTTACCCGGTCGCCATGGTCGCGCGCCGCTTCCAGCCGCAGTGTTTGCAGCCAGTGCGTCCACGCCATGTGTCTTCCCGCCCACTTCGGAGAGTCGTGATGATCAACCTGTTTTGGCAAGAGCTGCGCTTCGCCGCCCGCGCGCTTGCCCGCAGTCCGTGGTTCACGCTGACCGCGGTGGTGATGCTGGCGGTCGGACTGGGCCTGACCATGTTCATGTTCAGCACCATCCAGACCGTGGTCCTGCGGCCACCGCCGTTTCCGGACGGCGCTGCCATGCTCCACGTTGGCTATATCGACAACGCTTCCCGGCAGGGCAGCCTCGGCGTGCCCACGGGCGACTTCCTGACGCTGCGCCGGGAACAGACCGCCTTCGAGGATCTGGAGGCGTACACCCAGAGTACGGTCAACCTGTCTGGCGATGGCCGACCGGAACGCTATATGGGCGCGTACGTCAGTCCTGGCACCTTTGCCACGCTGGGCGTGAGCCCGATGCTCGGTGCCGGCTTCGTCGACGGCGACCAGATCGAAGGTGCGCAGCTGAAGGTCGTGATCAGCCACAGTCTGTGGCAACAGCGCTTTGCTGGCGATCCGGCGATCATCGGCCGAGTGGTACGCGCCAATGGGGTCGAGGCGATCGTCTCTGGCGTCATGCCAGAACGGTTTTCCTTTCCGTTCGACAATGCGCTTTGGCTGCCGCTGCAACTCCAGATCGAAGGATCGCCGCGCCGTGAGCAGTTTGCGCTCGAGGTCTGGGGTCGGCTGCGCGAGGGAGTCGGCATCGCCGCCGCAACGGCCGAGTTCGACGCGCTGCTGACACGCATCGAGGCTGCAGATCCAGGCGATCCGCTGGGCGACCGGGTGATCATCAACTCGTATCAGGACGAGATCGCCGGCACCGAAGCAAAAGCCGTCCTCGGCACCATGTTCGTCGCGGTGCTGCTGGTGCTGGTGATCGCCTGCGTCAATGTCGCCAACTTGTTGGTGGCGCGCAGCGTGCGGCGCGAGCGCGAGGTCGCCATCCGCAATGCGCTCGGCGCCAGTCGTCTGCGGCTGGTATTTGCCGGCCTGGCGCAAACCGGCCTGATCTGCCTGTCGGCGGCGGCGCTGGGATTCGTGCTGGCAATGGTTGGTACGGAGGTCACCATGCAGGCGTTGCGGGCAAAGGAGAATCCGCCGCCGACCTGGATGACCGAGATCGTCATCGATGCCACCAGTGTGCTGTTTGCCGCGGCGATGGCACTGATCGCGGCGCTGGTTGCGGGGCTATGGCCGGCGTGGCGCT
>JBGTIE010000296.1:0-5461 GCA_041745855.1 Lysobacterales bacterium
CTGCTGGTGCAGACCGCCCGCCGTGGCCAGCAGGCGCCGCTCGATGCGGTCGCGGAGGTCGTGGGTGAGACCACCCGGGCGCTGCGCTTCAACCAGCGTGTGCTGGAGGCGGCGCTGGAGAACATGAGCCAGGGAATCAGCGTGGTCGATAGCGAACTGCGGCTGGTGGCCTGGAACCGGCGCTACGCCGAGTTGTTCGCGTTCCCGCCCGATCTGCTGCGAGTCGGTATTTCGGTAGCCGATCTGGTTCGCCACAACGTCCAGCGCGGTCTGCTCGGCGATGGCGAAGCACAAGGGCAGATTGAAAGGCGTCTGCAACACATGCGGGCCGGCACTCCCTATGTCACCGAGCGGCGGTTCCCGGACGGTCAGGTGGTCGAGATTCGCGGCAACCCGCTGCCCGGCGGCGGCTTCGTCGCGACCTTTACCGACGTCACCGAGTTTCGCGCCACCGAGGCCGCGCTGACTGCGTCCAAGCTGCATCTGGAAGAGCGGGTCGCGGCGCGGACGACGGAACTGACCCAGGCCAAGGCCGAAGCCGAACGCGCCAATCAGGCCAAGACGCGCTTCCTGGCCGCGGTCAGTCACGATCTGGCCCAGCCCATCCACGCCGCCCATTTGTTCACCCATGCGCTTGCACAGCGATCCTTGACGGCCGATGTGGCCGGGTCGGTGTCCAACATCGATGGTGCGCTGGCCTCGGCCGAAGCCCTGCTGGCGGGCCTGCTGGATATTTCCAGGCTTGACGCCGGTGGTCTGCGACCGCAACTGCAGAACTTCGCGCTGGGCGAATGGCTCAGTCACCTGGCGAGCGAGTTTGGTGTGCTCGCTGCGGAGCGCGGTCTGAAGCTGCGCTGGGTACCCAGCGGTGACTGGGTGCGCTCCGATCCGCAGCTGTTGCGCCGGGTGCTGCAGAACTTCCTCTCGAACGCCATTCGCTATACCGAACACGGCGGCGTGCTGGTTGGCGGTCGCCGCCGTGGCGATCAGTTGCTGCTGGAGGTGCACGACAGCGGTCCTGGCATCGCTGAAGGGGATCAGACGCTGATCTTCGAGGAGTTTCGCCGGCTGGGGACGGCTGGGCCCGGTCTGGGTCTCGGCCTGGCCATCGCCCGGCGCACAGCAGACCTGCTCGGCCACCCGCTGCAATTGCGTTCACGGCTGGGTCGGGGCACGGTTTTCGCCATCGTGCTGCCGCGCGTGCAGCCGGGCCGTCCGGCCGGTCGAGCCGTGTCCCCAAACCGTTCGGTACTGCCGCCAGCTCGTCTGCTGGTGGTTGACAACGATTTGGTTGTGCTCGAAGCGATGCGCCAGTTGCTGCAGGGCTGGTTCTGCGACGTGCTCGCCGCCCGCGGCCCCTCGGAGGCGGTAGAGCGCCTTGATGAACTGGGGGCCGAGGACCTCGTCGATGCCCTGTTGCTGGACTACCATCTTGACGGCAATGCTACCGCGCTGGATCTGCTGCCGGGCCTGCGCCAGCGGCTGGGCCCCGTGCCAGTGGTGGTGATCACCGCCGACCACAGCGAAGCGGTACGCGGCGCCGTGCTCGGAGCCGGCGCCCATCTTTTGCACAAGCCCCTGCGCCCGCTGGCGCTGCAATCGTTGCTTGCGCGCTTGCTGTCGGGCCACCGTGGCGCTGGTTGATCCCGGCTGCTATCGGTCTGTCAAAAAAAAGTCAAGAATATGGCAAGGGACCGCTCTGGTCAGGGCAGTACCGGGTTGCGCCGTTTTTGACGGCGCTGGATTGGGACGGCATCGGTAGGGGTCGACGACCGCGAAGTAGGTTGTCTGTCCGGAACGTCTCGTATTGGTTTGCAGACGGGGAATTCAGCTAATGAAGAAGAAGCAAGTCATTAATTCGATGGCGTTTGGAGTGAGGCTGGCACTGGCCAGTATGGCGGTGTTCGGATGGGGTGGAGCGGTGGGGGCTCAGGAACCGGCCAGCGAGGAAGAGGCAACTACACTGGAATCGGTGTCGGTGCTGGGGAGCCGCAGTGGGGCACGTACCGAGACCGAGTCAGCCGTGCCCATCGACATCATCAGCGGCGAGGAACTGCGCAGCGTCGGCGGGACTGATGTACTTGACCAGCTGCGGGTGCTGGTGCCCTCGTTCAATGTCAGCACCATTCCGATCGATGACGGGGCCACGCTGGTGCGGCCGGCGAACCTTCGTGGCTTGCCACCGGACAACACCCTGATCCTGGTCAACGGCAAGCGCCGGCATCGCTCTGCTGTGATCACTTTCCTTGGCCACGGTCTCTCCGATGGCGCGCAGGGCGTGGACCTGTCAGTTTTTCCGTCGCTGGCGCTGGGCCAGGTCGAAGTGCTGCGCGACGGCGCCGCGGCGCAGTATGGCTCCGATGCCATTGCCGGAGTGATCAACTTCGGACTGGCCGAAGTCGACGAGGGGGCCAAGGTGCAAGCTCTCTTCGGAGAGTATTTCAAGGGTGATGGATTCACCCAGCAGTACGACGCCCTGATCGGTATGCCGCTGGGTAGTGACGGCTTCCTCACGCTGACCGCCGAACACCGCCAGGCCGATCCGACTTCGCGCAGCGTCCAGCGCGACGATGCCGCCGCGGTGGCTGCCGCTGGCTATACAGGCGTGCCCGATCCGGCCCAGATCTGGGGTTCGCCAAAAGTCGAGCGGGATTCGAAGTTCATGTTCAACCTGGGTGTCTCGGGCGACAACATTGACGTCTACGCCTTCGGCAATCTGGCATCGCGCAAGGTCGATGGTGGCTTCTACTATCGCAATCCGACTACGCGTGGCGGGGTCTATTCCAATGATGGCGGGGCGACACTGCTGGTGGGCTCGCCCAGCGGCGCTGCCTGTCCGACCATCGCATTGAGGGACGCCAGCGGCAACCTGCTGCCGTTCGCGGGCGTCTCGGCTGCTGTGGCAGCCTTGCCTGGCGACTGCTTCAGCTTTCTCGAGCTGTTTCCGGGTGGCTTCACGCCGCGATTTGGCGGCGTAATGGACGATGCCTCGCTGGTAGGGGGTCTGAAGGGCGTGTGGAACGGTGAGACGTACTGGGATCTGAGTGCCAGCTATGGTCGCAACAAGATCGATTTCTTCATGTACAACACCGTCAACGCCTCGCTCGGCGCTGCCCAACCGCAAGGGCTGCAGTTCGAGCCGGGCGGCAATCAACAAACGGAGTTCAACTTCAACTTCGATCTGAGCCGCGCCTTTGACACAGGCTTCACTGTTGATCCGCTCAATGTGGCGGCGGGGGCCGAATGGCGCCGCGAGCGCTTCAAGATCTCCGCGGGCGACGCGGCATCCACCGAGATAGGTCCGCTGACCTCGCAGGGATTCAGTATCGGCTCGAACGGCTTTCCGGGATTCAGCCAGCGTACCGCAGGCAACAGCGATCGTGACAACTGGGCCCTTTACGCGGATGTCGAGGCGCGTTTCACCGAGCAGTTGTTGCTGGCCGCGGCGGTCCGCTACGAAGACTTCGACGATTTCGGTGGAACCACCAATTGGAAGCTGACCGGTCGCTATGACCTGACGGAGACGCTGGCCGTGCGTGGTGCGCTGAACACCGGCTTCCGCGCCCCCACCCCGGGTCAGGCGAATGTCAGCCAGGTCACCACGGCCTTCATCGACGGCGAATTGCGTGATACAGCAACCCTGCCGCCGACCAACCCGATCGCCGCCTTCTACGGCGCCGAGCCATTGACTCCGGAGAAATCGAAGAGCGCTTCGCTGGGTCTGGTATGGGCCGACGGGCCGTGGGTGCTTACGCTCGACTGGTACCACATCGAGGTCGAGGACCGGATTGCGCGCAGCGCTGACTTCGCGCTCACCAATGCCGATCGTGCAGCCCTGATCGCGGCAGGCGCGCCGGAGGCGGCGTCCTTGAGCCAGGTGGGATTCTTCGTGAACGATTTCGATACCACCACTTCTGGCGTCGATCTGGTGGCGAGTGTGGCTACCGACCATTTCGGGGGTTCCACGACCTATTCGATGGCGGTCAACTGGAATGACACCGAGGTCGATGCCTTCACCCCGGGGATCATCAGCGAAGCACGGGTGAAGAAATTGGAGGACTCCCTGCCGGCGACCAAGGGTTACGTCATGATGAACCACCAGCGCAATAACTGGCACGTGAACCTGCGGATCAACTACTACGGCTCGTTCTACGAAGATCACCTAGACAGTGATGTCATTCTCGCCGAGGACGGTGGTTTGCCGATCTTCGGGGACAGTGCGATCACGGTGGACGTGGAAACCGGCTGGGAGTTCGATTCCGGGCTGACTTTGAGCATCGGCGCGCAGAACATTTTCGACGAAGTGCCGGATGAAAACCCCTGGGGCGCCCTGGTGGCCGGTGCGCAGTATCCAGTGCACACGCCGTATGGCTTCAACGGTGGCTTTTATTACGCCCGGGTAGGTTACAGCTTCTAGTGCGAAAACACCGGCGGCATCCGGACCAGGTCCGGATGCCGCAGCAACGTATCAGCCTTGCGCCGCTCTAACCGGGCCCTCACCCGCGCCGCCGGCGAGTCGCAAACCCCCAGGCCTGAGTTTCAGAACTCGAACCTCGCCCCCAGATTGATGGTGTCGCGATCGAAGTCATCGTAGCCGAACACGGTGCGGTAGTTCAGGTAGGCCTGCACGCCATTGGGTCCGACATACACCATCCCCAGGCCGAGTGCGCCGTAACTGGAATCGGTGGCCGGGTTCTCGATCCGGAAGGGCTGGGTGCCGCCGTTGGCGAAGCGCGCGATCACGGTCAGGTCCTCGTCCTGGCTTTCGTGGTTGAAGGACAGGCTCAGCTGCGGCGTCAACACCCCGCGGGTGGTCGAGACGGCGCGCGAGACATGGACGCCAGCGGCAAACAGCAGCGAATCGGTACTGGTGCCCTCGAAGCGCAGGTTGAAGGGTTCGGCACCGCGCTCGGTAAAGCCGTCGACCGAGGTGTCCGAATAACGTACCGACGCGTTCGGAGTCACATTCCAGGCACCGAAGTTGTAGTGGTACCCCGTGCCAGCGGCGAGGCTGAACTGATCGGCGTCGGCGCTGCCGCGGGCGAGCAGATCGGTGGTCTGGCCATCGAGCGTAAAGCGCACGCGCCGGGACTGCTCGAAATCGATCTGGCCCAGACTGATCCGGCCGTCCAGATAAAGCCGCTCGGTCGGGTACCAGGAGCCATAGCCGGTCAACAGCAACGCTTTCGTGTCGATGCGGCTGTCGCCAGTGATGCCGGCGTCGAAATCGGCGTAGCCCAGTGCCACTCCCGCGGTCAGTGCGTTCGAGAAGCGGTAATCGACACCGGCAGTCAGTCCACGTGATTCGAAATCCACGCCGACCTGGCCGCGCGCGACGTCGCCCCGCTGTTCGCCGCTGCTGATCGTGCCGTTGATGAAGAAGCCCCAGGGCGAGCTGAACAGACCGCCGCTGTCATCGACACTGTCTTCGCCGGCAAGCAGGTTGCCCAACGGCAGGCTG
>JBGTIE010000297.1:0-26085 GCA_041745855.1 Lysobacterales bacterium
TGTCGCTCTTGGCAAACCCATGCAGGAACACATATCGGTCACCGATTCGCGCCGACAGCAGCGTCCGGTAACCGCCGCTTTTGCCACCGGCGAGACGAGCCACGCGCTCCTTGTAAAGGAAGCCACCGAGGTCCGCGTCGATCAGACCGCCTTCCATCTCGACAACCGCCTTGCACAAGGCAGCGTCGGGCAGCTTCTCGCCCGTCTGCCATCGTGCGAAGTCGCGTCGCTCCACTCAATGGTTACTGGCCGGAACCGCCCGCAGGGAGTCCGCCGCTGGCACAGGCGCCGCGCGAAACCAGCGCATCGCGTAAAACCGGGGTGACCGTGCCAGCACGCGCGCACTCTGATCGGAACTCAGGTGCTCGCGCACCCACAGGCGGGCGGCGATGTTCTGATCGAGCATCGAGGTCAGCAGCGTCTGCAAATTTCTCTGGTTGAAGCGCCTGATATCGGCACTTGGAATCCTTGGGTCTTCCAGCATCTGGATTTGCGTGCGTCTGACCGTGCGTAGTTGCCGCTGTGCGGTTTGGTACGACTTTTCGAATTTGGTCAGTTCCACTGCCATTGCATTTCCCTCGGCCGCCGTCAGCCCCAGGTTGACGAGCGTCTCGGGGCGACTCCACCAGCCGGTGATGTCGGGTACCGGTGCTGGCGCGACCGGCAGCGGGGGATCTTTCGGGAATGGGGCCGGCACCAGGGCCGGAGCAGCAACTGCAGCAACCGCCTCGCCCGTCGGCTTCGGCGCCGGCGCTTCGGGAGCGCAGCTGGTGCACAGCAGCGTCGGCAGCAACAGCCAAATCGCGTAGCGGCCTCGCATCATCATCGTTAGCATCCCGAAGCAAAAATGGGCGCGTCCAGGACACGGCGGAACCACGGAAACCTCGATCTCGCGAACCGTCCTGTACACCAGCATGACACGACCAGGGACTATCAGCGCCGGACTAACCCGTTGATTCGTCATTGCGAGGCCCGCGCCGCTCGATCTCCATTCAAGGACGTACGCCTGTTCGGCGTGGGCCGCGGCAATCCAGTGCTTTCGCGTTCGGAGAAGCAAACGCGATCGCCGCGGTCGCTTGGGCTCCCTCTCCATGAACCGATATCCTAAGTTCTTGATATGAAACAATGGTCGCCATGCTGTGCTCTTCGCCCCAACGGGGCAGCACAAGTTAGCCTGGGGCAACGCCCCAGGTAGGCAGCGAATCGATCCCGAGCCCCGAAGGGGCGCCCAATGACCGGACGAGCGGCAAACCGGCAAGACCGAGTAGACAGCGCACCTCGAACCGCACCACCGGTTCAGCAGCCGACCATGGTTCGCCCCTTCAGGGCTCTGGTTTCGTGGTCCGGTTTTCCTGGGGCGTTGCCCCAGGCTAACTTGTGCTGCCCTTTCAGGGCGGAAGAGCAACAGCGAAACGCAAATGCGATGGCCGCAGTCGCTTGGGCTCCGTCGCGATGACGAGGGTTCATGGCCTGTGTGCATTTCCCGGCCGGAAAAGGCGTCTCGCGATGACGACTGTTCAAGGCCCGTGCGCATTCTCGGGCGTAAAACGGGCCTCGCATTGACGATAGGTTGGCTGTCATTCAGCCGGATCCTCGCGTCACTCGCTCGACGCACCCCAGTCGGACCGCTCACGAAGACGCCCACACCAAGTGAGAGATTCGCCCCTCTAACTGCAGTCATCACTGTAGGCATCAATCCCGGACCCAGCATGAGCCCAGCCGCACCCACCGCCGCAGACGACAGCGAGGCCCGGCAAGACGCCACACCCGCGTCGCCGCGCAACCTGCTCATCCTCTGCGATGGCACCGGCAATGAGCTCGGCCGCAATCTCTCCAACGTGCTCAAGCTCTACCGCATCGCGCAGAAGAACGCCCGCCAGATCGTCTACTACCACCCCGGCGTGGGCACGATCTCGCGGATCAGTCCGTGGCGGCGCTTCTCGCAGAAGGCCAGCGGCGTGCTCGGACTGGCCACCGGCTACGGGCTGGATGACAACGTGCTCGGCGCCTACCGCTTCCTGGTGCAGAACTGGCGCGAGGGCGACCGGGTCTATCTGTTCGGCTTCAGTCGCGGCGCCTGGACCGCCCGCGTGCTCGCCGGTTTGTTGCATCTGATCGGCCTGCTCAAGCCTGAACAGCTGAACATGGCCGACAGCGCCATGGGCACCTACAAGCAAACGGCCGGCGACGACGACCTCAGCCGCGCCTTTCACTTCCGCCGGGTGATCGGCGCCCGCCACGTGCCGATACATTTCGTCGGCGTATGGGACACCGTCGCCAGCGTCATCGTGCCGCGCCCCGACCGCTGGTATCTGCCCAGCCTGGAATACCTGCCCTACACGCTGAGCAACCCATCCGTGCGCCATCTACGCCACGCCCTGGCCATCGACGAACGCCGCCGCATGTTCCGCGTCGCCCACTGGAAGCCCGGTCAGACCTACCAGCCCAACCCCTTCAGCAAGGCCAAGGCCGAGCCCCAGGACTGCCGCCAGGTCTGGTTCGCCGGCGTCCATTCCGACATCGGCGGCGGCTACCCCGAAACCGAAAGCGCGCTATCGAAGATCCCGCTGCTGTGGATGATCGAAGAAGCCAGGGCGCTGGGCCTGCGCATCAACCCCTCGATGCTGCAGCACCTCGTTCACGGCAAGCCACGCAAGGGCAGCCAACACAAGTACGTCGCCCCGGATCCGCTCGGCCCCATCCACGACTCCATGAGCGGCGCCTGGCCAGCCCTGGAATACCTGCCCAAGCGCAGCAAGTTTCAGGAATGGCCGCGGAGTAGTTGGCAAGGTTGGTACTTGCCTAAGAGCGAGCCGCGTAGTATTCCGGAGGGGCATGAGGTGCATGAGAGTGTGTTTGAGCGGATGGAGGGTGGGGTGGGGTATGGGGCGGTTAATGTGGGGAGGGGATAGGACCTGGGTGGCGCGGATCGTGCCAGTCCTCATTGCCTTCATCGGATTTTGTGCGGGCGCTCAGGTTTGCCACGGATTGATGACCTGCAAGCCGGCGGCTAGGCACGCGACAGCTGCACGAGAGTGACTCTGAATGTCGATGCATCAGATCTTGGAAGATGTCGCAGCGGCGACCGCTGCGTTGCTGCAGCGCGAGTTGCCTCAGCTTGGATCGGATTGGTGGAAGTCGAACGTTCTTGACCGGCTTTCGTTCCAACAGCAGCGCTTGGTCAACGACCGCCGAGTTGAAACACTGTCCGGACTCGATCTCGCTGGGCTGCTGAGGGTGTTCGATCAAAATTGGAACCATCTTGGTTATCGATTGAACCTCGATCAGCAGACACGTAACTGGCTGAAGGAAGCGCAGGGGATCCGGAACCGTTGGGCTCACTTGCCACCGGGCGGGCTTCGTGCCGAGGACACCTATCGCGACATTGACACGATCTGCCGATTCCTAGGCGTGCTCGGCGCAGACCAAGGAGCCTTGGATCGGGCGCAAACCGCGCGCGGGCGGGTCCTGGAGGAACTCACGCACCAGCCCAAGGAACGCGGTGTCGCTTGCCAGGCAACCGAGTCTCAGCAACGTATTTCGAAAGGCATGGTCGTTCGCCTCAGGAACCGCACTGACATCACTGGCGCCGTGCTCGATGTCATATCAGGAGATCCCGAAGCTCGACTCACAGTCTTCCATGGTGGGCAAATAGCGACCTACTACGAGTCGCAGCTAGAGCCGGTCACCCTGACTCCGCAGCGCGATATGGTCGCGCCGGGAACATTGCACGCCGCGCTGACAGCCACTCAGCTCAGACACCCAAGTACGAAACACCTGTATTCGTTGTATGCCTCTCGGATCAACTTCGTCCCCTACCAGTTCAGGCCCGTGCTGAAGCTGATTCAGGCGGATCGTCCTCGATTGCTGATTGCAGACGAGGTTGGTGTCGGCAAGACCATCGAGGCTGGCCTCATCCTGAAAGAGCTGCAAGCTCGGCGCGAGCTGAAGTCGGTGCTGGTCATCTGCCCCAAGCCGCTGGTTGCTGAACGCAAGTGGATGGAAGAGCTGAAGCGTTTCGACGAGCACTTCACCCATATCGATGGCGACGCCTTGCGCTACTGCATCGAAGAGACACACCTCGATGGGGTCTGGCCGCAGCAATACTCACGATCGATCGTCCCCTATTCGCTGTTCGACGAAACCCTCCTACTTGGGAAGCAGAGCAAGGGCGGTCGCAGGGTGAAGGGACTGCTGGATCTCGATCCACCGCCCTCCTTCGATCTCGTCATCGTCGACGAAGCACACCACATCCGAAACACCGACACATGGGCCTACAGGACGGTCAGGTACTTCTGTGACAACGCGGAGGCCGTAGTGCTGTTGTCGGCGACGCCGATTCAATTGGGCGACAACGACTTGTTCAACCTGCTCCAGCTCGTTCGTCCGGACTTGCTCCCGAGTCGGCGCGACTTCGATCACATGGCGGAGCCCAATCCGCATATCAACGCGGCGATTGAGGTCGCGCGCAATGCGGCGCCGGGATGGATGGCAGTCGCACGCGAGCATCTCGCTCGCGCGCTTGGGACCGACTGGGGGTCCTCAGTCCTGTCAGCCGACCCACGCGTTCAGCCGCTCCTCGATTCCCTGGATCAGCAAGAGCTCCGACCAGACGATCGCCTGAAGGTCGTGAGGGAATTGGAGGCGCTCTATACCTTCGCGCCGATCATCAACCGGACACGTCGACGCGATATCGGCAATTTCACGACTCGCAAGCCTGAGACGGTATCCGTCGACTTCACGCCAGAGCAAGAGGAACTGCATCGCCGCGTGCTCGACCTGGTTGCAAGGATACTTGCCCATCGTCACGGCGATCGGAACCTGCAGTTCATGATGACGACGATTCGAAGGCAGGTAGCAAGCTGCGTCTTCGGCTTGGCGCCTTACCTGGAGGCGATGCTGTCTGGGCAGGTCTCCAGACTCGAGCTGAGCGAGTCGGGCGCCGATGACTTGCAGACGATGACCGAGGTGTTCGCGGGGTTCCGCACGGACGTTGATGCGCTGGTTCGCTTGGCCAAGACCCTGAGTTCGGATGACCCCAAGTTTTCGGCGTTCGCCAAGGTAGTCCGGGACAAGCAAGCTCTGGCGAACAACAAGCTCCTCGTGTTCAGCACCTTTCGCCATACCCTCGCATACCTGGTCGGCAAGCTGCGAGGGGAAGACGTTCGCATTGGCCTGGTTCACGGGGATGTTCCGGAACAAGAGCGACGAGAACTGCGCAACCGATTCAGCCGTCCGAAAGACGATCCTCTGGCGATAGATCTGCTGCTTTCTTCTGAGGTGGGTTGCGAGGGACTGGATTACCAGTTCTGCGACGGCATCGTCAACTACGACTTGCCCTGGAATCCGATGCGCGTGGAGCAACGCATAGGTCGTATCGATCGCTATGGCCAGCGAAGCGACACCGTGGCGATCTTCAACTTCATCACGCCCGGCACGGTTGATGCCGAGATCTACGAGCGGTGCCTTCTGCGAATCGGTGTGTTTCGACAGGCACTGGGTGGAAGCGAGGAGATTCTGGGTAATCTCACGCGAGAGATCCGCGGAATCGCCGAGAACCTTCAGCTGACATTGGAAGAGCAGGCGCGGCGCCTTCAGCAGCTCGCGGACAACGAGATTCGTGTAGTGCAGGAGCAAATGCTCCTTGAAGAGCAGCAGGCCACGCTGTTCGGGCTTTCGGTGCCCAAGCAAGATGAGGAACTGATCAAGAGCGCGTCGAGCTTCTGGCTGACGCCACCCAGGATTCGTAACCTCATCGAGCGCTACTTCACGGCACTCGAAGGAGGACGCTCTTACAAGCTACAGGGTCGCCAGCCTATCGTGAGCGTTCAGCTCAATCAGGAGATGCGCAACAGGTTGATCGACGACTTCAGGGCGGTATCGCAGTTGGGTGCCGTAGATCGTTCCTGGGAGCGCTGGCTCAAGGGGAGCGATCCGTATCTCAGAGTCACCTTCGACCCAGCCACAGCCGACGAAGATCGGTCGGCGATGTTCGTTACGCCGACACATCCGCTGGCGAGGCAGGCTGCCAAGCTTTTGGACCCTTCTACAACGCTGTCTTGTTCGGTGTTGTCCACGTCTTCCACCGTCGCACCTGGCCGCTATCCGTTCGCCATTTACCGCTGGAAGATCCTCGGCATGACGGAGTCTTTCGCCTTTCAACCCGTCTGCGAAAGCGAAGACCATGCAACGGCGCTTTTGGGACTCCTCGAAGATGCGGTCGCCACCCAAGATTGCTCGGCCATAACAGCTGCCGAAGAAGAACGTCTCGAGACCATCCACTATCGCGTATGGGTGAGCAGCCGCAGCGAGCACATCGAGACTGTCACACGGTCCGCCGAACTACGGCTGGCATCCCTCAAGGCATCTCACCAGGCGCGACTCGCTCTGCTCGAAGAGCAGCGCGATCAGGCCACGGACGCTCGCATCAGGCGAATGAAGGAAGGGCAGCTCGAAGCGGCAAATCGGGACTATGCACGGCGACGTTCCGAGTTGGAGCGCGTGGCCGGGCAGGCCGAGATCGTGGCCGAGGCGGCGGTCCTTGGAATCTTGAAGGTCGAGAAACCGCCCGGGAAGGCAGGATCTTGACCAATGGCGACTACCCAAAGGATTGGCGAGGTTCTCGATGAGTTTTGACGAGGCGGCGTTTCAGAAGCTCCGGTCAGATCGTCTCGCCTATGTTGATGGTCTCCGGCGAAACAAGGGTTTCGAAGCAGGTATTCTTCGGTTGCTCACGCAGCTCTACCCCGACAACGCGCACTTTATCTACGAACTCCTACAGAACGCAGAAGATGCCAAGGCAACTCACGCGAGATTTACACTTTCCAAGGAGTCTCTGGTCTTCGAGCACGACGGTTCTCAGCTGTTCTCGGCACGGAACGTGGAGTCCATTACGAGCATAGGAGACAGCACAAAGGCGGACTCTCCGACGGAGATTGGGAAGTTCGGAGTGGGCTTCAAGGCGGTCTTTGCGTACACGCAGACCCCTGAAATTTACTCCGGCGAGTATCAATTTCGCATCCATGATCTCGTGGTTCCGGAGCTGCTGCCGTCTTCGGGCCTCGCTGTAAATGGGTTCAAGACCAAGTTCGTCTTTCCATTTGACCATCCCAAGAAGAGCACTCCACAAGCCACTCATGAGATCGCCGGGGCGTTACAGGCGCTGGACGATGCGACTCTGCTTTTCCTGTCGAACATTGGCCAGGTTAGCTATGTGCTGCCGGATGGCTCTGAGGGTCGGTTGGAGCGCGTCCTTCCCTCGGATCTACAGCAAGCGAGGAGCAAAGGCGAACATATTGAGGTCAGTGTTCAAAACCCCGCTGGTCAGTCTCGCAAGTCGCACTGGTTGCGTTACCGGAACGTCGCGACGATAGACGACGAGTCGACACGCAAGGACTGCACAGTTGCCGTGGCTTTTGGACTCGAGGAAGCCGAAGGCCGCAATCAGAGGTCGCGATGGCGGGTAGTTCCTCTTGCTCCTGGTCGCGTTTGCATTTACTTCCCGGCGGACAAAGAGACCTCGAATCTTCGTTTCCACATGCATGCTCGATTTGCGTCGACGGTGGCACGCGACAGCGTGCGGGATACTCCGGGGAATGACCAGATCCTCGCCGCGCTTGCCGCACTGGCCGCTGAGTCTATGGAGGATATTCGTGATCGCGGCCTGCTGACGGTGGCGGCCCTTGAGGTGCTTCCGATCGCTGACGACAACCTGTCGCCTTTCTATGCTCCCGTTAGGGCACGCATTGTCGAGGCGTTCAAGTCGAAGCAACTGGTTCCGACGAAGTCGGGGGCTCATCGAATGGCCGAGAACCTGTTTCGCGGGCCATCGGATATCGTCAATCTGATCGGCGACGAGGACTTGGCCACGGTGACTGGGGACCAGTGGGTGATTCCTTTGTGGTGCGCAAATGCACCTCAGGTAAACCAGCGGGCCGACAAGTTCCTTGAATCGCTTGCGATAGATTACTGGGGATGGGAAGAGCTTTGCGATGCCCTTACTTGTGATCGTGCGAATCTTGAATTGGAGGAAGACCCGACGCGGCCTGAGCGCCTCAAGGGTTGGCTTGCGACAAAGGACGATGCGTGGCTGCGGCGCTTCTACGCGCTCCTTCACGACGCGACAACACGTCACTATAACTATCTCGACGTTTCGGGTCTCGCCCTCGTTCGTGTGGACGTTGGACCCGGTACACGCATGGCTGAACCAGCCGAGGCTTTCTTCCCACCTCCCGACGAGGCATTGGCGCCAAATGATGTGTTGCTCGTCAGGCCACATACCTATTCCTCGGGCAAATCGGAGGCGCAGAGGAACGCGGCGCGGCTGTTCTTGGAAGAGGCGGGGGTACGCGTATTTGATGAGGAAGCTGAGCTCACCACGATACTCGATCTATATGGGGGAGAAGAGTTTCCGGACCGGAAGAATCACCTTGATCACATCAGGATTTTCACGGCATTTAATAAGTCCTTTCCTCTTAAGACGCGGATCTTCCACGATAAGAGAATCTTCCTCGGACAAAAGGTCGGCAGCGAAACCGATCTTCAATGGTGCGCAGTGAAGGACCTGTTTCTTGATGTGCCGTATGAAGAAACAGGGCTGTCAGCGATTGAGGGTGCCAGTGACAAGCGATTGCTTTGGAGCGGCTACAAGAAGGTGGGCCCCAAGAAGGCGTTCGTCGAGTTCGTCAAGGTACTTGGTATCCAGACCGCGCTCCCTATTGTTAAAGCGCGCACTCACTACAACTCCGCTAGGAACAAACTTCACACCGAGTACCTTCAAGGTGGGGTACGGTGGACGAGTTCAGCAATCGACACTGACTGGACGATCAAGCACATCGAAACCCTTGTCGGGGCACCGACAATCGAGCGCAGTCGCCTTCTCTGGGCGACTTTGACCAACGCGCGTCCGGAAGTAGCCAAGGCGAGATTCCGACCGAACCGGCAATACCAAATCCGAGAGGCGGACTCGCAGCTGATCTGCTGGCTTAAGTCCAATGCATGGATACCTGATGCCAATGGCGACTTCTACAGGCCCCAGGACATCAGCCGCGATCAATTGCCGTCGGGGTTCCTTTTCGATGACCGCAACGGGCTCTTGAGTGCAATCGGTTTCGAGGAGGCTATCCAGCGACAGTCCGCCGAGTACAGGCGCAAGGACCTCGTAGCGCGAGAGTTCGGCTTCGACGGGCTCGGAGCAGCCACTGAGGTCGCCAACGCGTTGCGCGAGTCCGGCATCGATCCCAAGACAGCGGCGGCTCTCATCAAGCAGCATGCAGCAAGACCGGAGCAACCTGAAGAGGAGGTACGCAATCCAACGAGGCGTCGAAAAGGCGTTATGGAACACCGGGACAACGCCCCCGAGAACTCGGCCGTGCGGAAGGAGCGCTCGATCCAGCCCAATCTGCCGGGGGTTGTCGCTGAGGCTAAGGCATACCTGCGCGCGAAATATACGAACTCACACGGACAGATGATTTGCCAAGCTTGCTCGGACGAAATGCCGTTTAAACTTCGTACGGGTGAATATTACTTTGAGGCTGTGCAAGTGCTAAAGGGGCTCAGTCAGCACTTCTATGAAAATAGGCTCGCGCTATGTCCCACATGCGCGGCCATGTATCAGTTTGCGCGCAGTAGTACCGATGAGGATGTGCGGGCTGCCATCGTTGCTGTAGATAGTGAAAAGGTCGAGGCCAGGGTTCCAGTATCGGTGGTCCTGGCTGGAAAGCACCATATAGTCCACTTCGTAGGAACGCACTTCTTTGACCTGCAGGTTGTGATCGCGCAGAAAGATTCGCCCGACTGATGGGTAGATAGTAGCTAGGGAAGCCACTCGGAAGGACTGGGGCAACCAAACAAGGACAGGCGCCACTGTCTCAGCTCGAGTTCGGAAAGAGCCTCCTTACCAATTTTTCGTCAAAAAGTATTTCCCGTACCCTCATAAATTTCTTGGAATCGAACCCGCCTCCGTGCGCTGCATCGTTTCGGAGTCGAGTCAATTCCCCCAGCAGCTTCTGAGTCTCTTTCTCGGCCAGAGCCGGAATGCACTTCACCACATCATCCTGAATGATTTCAGGAAACCCCTTGCGGAGCATGGCGTTGACGGTACCCAAGGTGGGTGGACCGGACTGGTTCCGAGATTTTTCGTGCTCTGTATATTCAGTACTGCCGAATAACTTGGCAAGCCTATGAATCAACTCAAGCTCGATCGCACTGGTAGCCTCCATGGCCGAAGGGCCCCAGTTCCTCTTTCCCGAGCCCGCCTTCTGGTGCAAAGCCTCCCAAGTCATGAAGTGCTCAGTAAATAACTGCTTCGTCTGAACCGTCAGTCCCATCCAGCACGTTTTGCCCACCGCTTCAATCGCGTTCAATAGAGCGCGCCCATGGTCGCTCATCTCCGGGCGACCCGGATTCGGCTGTCCTTTGGAAACGTGAGATGTGAGCCAGAGCCTGTCCAGCGAGAGCGACACCGCTGGCTCGCTCTCGGCAACCGTGGGTTCAGTAATGGAACGTATAGAGTTCTCGATCATGCCCCAGCCGCGCCAATTCCTCGCTCTGTTGAGCAACCCAGCGTGGTCCGCGCGCGTGAGTGCAGATCGGCGGGTGATCACGTAGTGTGAAGTGAGAAGGAATGCGACGAGGGCGCTAGCCAGTTCCTCCAGGCCAAGCTGTTCGCATGCAATGACCAGCTTCAAATACAGGGCATGCCGGAACCCAAGCTTAGAGTAGTTGACAGAAGCTGAGCCATCTTTCGAATGATGCCAAACATTGGTCAGTCCAAGCTCCTCCTCAAATATGCTGAACACAAGAGGCACAAAGACAGTGGGGGCGCGCGCAAGAGTGTCTAGCAAACCGGGGCCCATTTCGTAGTTCAATGGTGTCAAGATCTCCCCGTGCATCGCGTCAGTCCAGGACAGCAGTAGGCTTTGCGTCTGACGGAACGAAAGTGGGAGTCTGCTCTCCGAGTGGTCGGACCACTCTCCAAGTGCAATCAGAAACTCCGGGAAGCACTTCTCTGGTGCGCAATTGTGTTGTTCTAGGAGCTCCTTGAGAATGTCTGCCGACCTATCCCAGCCCAACGAGTTGTTGACCCTCTCGATGGGGCCCAGGCAAGGCGCGAGTCGCTTTAGTCGATTCGCCGCGCTAAGGCGCCAGCGCTTCTGACCGTCAATCTGTAACACGTAGTCAGCGTTTGTAACTTCGGAAGTTCCTGTGGTGTCCAGCAAGGAGACAAAAGCGCCCAGCGCTACTGGGTACCCGTCTGTCGTTATCGGCTGTCCAATCCAGTCCTCCAGCGTAATGTCAAATACCCATTGCGGTGCCACCATGAGATCGGCAAGAAACGATCGCAGATCGAACTCGTTATCTGAGCTTCTATAGGAGTCATCAGCGAGCAATCGCGCGGCGGCGCTTTCCCCTCGTGAGTGTAGTCCATCCAGGAGGTCGCGCATAAGCCGGCTGGTCACAAAATCATAGAAGTCCAGTGGTACAACCACGACTTCAGGACAGTGGTACTCCTCAGGTCCGCGCTCTAATGGAAACATGCTTTGGACGTATGTCGCAATCACCAAGCCTAGATCAACGAGGTTGTTTTTCGATTTCTGCTCACCAGCGGCAGAGTTAATCTGGCGCCCTGCAGGGAAACCGAAATATATTTCTCCAGGCTGGGGTTTTTCGCGGTTCTCGGCGTCGATCAGACCAAACATGTGTTGGAGGAGAGGGTTGCTTGGTGTTTGTACTTGCGGGGATGTAACTCGTGCAAACTCCTCAGCGATTTTGCTTGTCAGGAGCATGGTTCGCTGCCCGTAGTCCATCCAGTCACGAGCCGTAGAGGCGTCCCACTGGTTTTGAAAACCAACCTGTGTATATGCCTGAATGATCTGTGTAACGGGCAAGCCATGACGCGCGGCATGGTCGATTGCGTCAATCAGTTCGGAGACGGCGGGACGATGTCGGAACGCGGCGAGTTTGGTTGCGAGCTGCCTTGTCGGATGCTCGGCGAAGTTGTCATCCTTCATCGTCGATGTCCTCTGTGAGTGGTCAGTTTTGCCGTGACGTTTCCATTCTACCGATTGGCTGGTGAATCAGGCGAAGAACCGGGGACACACGAACTTTCCCCGAACTTTCCCGAGCCAGCCGTGCTGGCCGCCGGTTTCCGGCCGTCTTGAAGCTGATTTGGGGTCTTCGAGACTGATGCGGTGTCTGACTGGCGCCGATCGCGCACTTTTCGCCGTCTTGAGACTGATTCCGGCCACGCCAGCCCGCCAACCGATCGGCTGGCGGGGGCTCCGAGGGGTTTCCGGACCGGTCAGGCCGGTTTCGATCTCATCTTGCAGAGCTCGCGCGCCACGCCAAGCCCTTGGAACCACTGCTGACCGACCCGGCTCGCGTACTCGATGATCGATTCAGCCGCGCCGATGACGCGGTAGAACTCGCTCTCGGTCGCCTTGACCTGGGTGGTCCAGCTGCGCTCGTTCAGGCCGAGGCGGTCGAGGATTCTCGGCCGCTCAGGATCGATCTTCCCGCGCTTGCCTGGATGCATCTGCCGGCCAGTCCAGTCGACCAGGTTGAGGTACTGGGCAATGCTGATCGGCAGCGATCCGGTGCCGGGGACACCCGCGACGGCTTCGAGCTGATCGCCAGCGTTGCCGAGCTTTCGCGCGGTCTCGCGGATGCGCTGCTGGATAGAGGTGTAGTCGCTGTCTTCCAGGTCCTGCGCCATCGCGGCGCGCACTGGGTTCAGATCGACATAGACCATCGCGGAGAGCACTGCCGCTTCGTCGAGCAGGCGCTGACACTTGAAGCGACTCTCCCAGAACTTCCCCTTGCAATCGTCCTCAATGTTGGCGCGAAGGGCGATCGGCTGGGAGAGGTACTTCATGAACTCGCTGACTGATGCCAAGCGTTCGCGCATGTTGGCGATTTTGCCGTCCTGCGTGAGCCAGGCCTGGATGCGAATGGTCTGCTGCGCCTCGGTCATCTTCGCCTTCGGAAACAATCGGTTCCAGCGCTCGGCGACTTCTTGATCCGTCCATGCCTCGACCCAAGTGGGGTCAAAGTGCAGTGCCAGATGCATATGGTTGCTCATTGCCGAGAACGCCAGCACGCGCACCGCGTAGATCTGCGCCAGCAGGTTCATCCGCTCGACGATCCAGCCGCGCCGATGATCGAAGTTCTGGCCGGTCGACTTGTCGAAGCCGCACAGGAATGACTTGCGCACACAGCGCGAGACGCAGTGGAAGTAGCCTGGTGAGCCAGGTGGGATGATGGTGGCGCGGGCGGTAGCCATACACACAGCTTGGCGCGGGCTCCCGGCGTTGTCTGTAAGCCGATGTCTGCAATGTTCGTCAGACTTTTCCTTCTAGCTGTGTAGGAATCGGCTTACGGGGCAGGCGGGGAAATCTGTGGGGTAGAACCGGGGACACACGAACTTTCCCGAGCCGGCGATCTTGACCGCCGGTTCGCGGCCGTCCCGATGCTGATCTGGGGTCTTCCTGCTTGGCTTGGCGGGCGGAACCGGGGACACACGAACTTTCCCGCAAGAACCGGGGACACACGAACTTTCCCGAGCCAGCCGTGCTGACCGCCGGTTTCCGGCCGACCCGATGCTGATCTGGGATCTACGAAGCTGTTGCGGCGTCTGATCGGCGCCGATCGCGCCCGTTTCACCGGCTTGAAGCTGCTTTCCGCCACGCCTGCCCGCCAACCGAACGGCTGGCGGGGCTTTCAAGGGGTTTCCGGACCAGTCAGCCCGGCTTCGATCTCATCTTGCAGAGCTTGCGCGCCACGCCAAGCCCTTGGAACCACTGCTGACCGACCCGGCTCGCGTACTCGATGATCGATTCAGCCGCGCCGACGACGCGGTAGAACTCGCTCTCGGTCGCCTTGACCTGGGTGGTCCAGCTGCGGTCGGTCAGGCCCAGTCGGTCGAGGTTTCTCGGCCGCTCGGGATCGCGGGGAAGTTCGTCTGTCCGGAGGAACCATCTGTCCCGTCTCGAGCTTTCCCGTCGCGATCTTTTTACTAAGCTCTTTGAGTGTCGAGAAGCAGCGGGACAGGCGAACTTTTCTGGGTCAGCCCCGGCTGCGGCCTTGTTCGGTCGGTCGCAACGCTGATCTTGAGGTTTCGCGAGGCTAGGAGAGCCCGAATCGGGTCGTTCGACCGCTTTTCGATGGTTCGAGCCGGATTTCCCCCACGCCTGCCCGCCAACCGAGCGGCTGGCGGAGGTTACGAGGGGCTTGCGGGCAGATCAGCCCGGCTTCGGTCTTATCTTGCAGAGTTCGCGCGCGACTCCGATGCCTTGCATCCAGTGCTGGCCAATCTGCTTGGCGTAGTCGATCAGCGATTCTGCCGCGCCGATCGCTCGGTAGTACTCGCTCTCCGTCGCCTTGACCTGGTTGGTCCAGCTGCGGTCGCTCAGTCCGAGTCGGTCGAGGACCAGCGGGCGCGCTGGATCGATCCTGCCGCGCTTGTTGGGATGCATCGTCCGACCGGTCCAGTCGACCAGGTTCAGGTACTGGGCGATGCTGACTGAAAGTGAGCACTTGCCCGGAATACCGGCGACTGGGCCAAGTTGATCGCTGCCGCTGCGGAGCTTTCGCGCGGTCTCGCGGATGCGCTGCTGAATGGAGGTGTAGTCGCTGTGCTCCAGGTCCTCGGCCATTGCGGCCCGGACCGGATTGAGGTCAACGTAGACCATCGCTGAGAGAACCGCAGCTTCGTCCAATAGACGCTGGCACTTGAAGCGTCCTTCCCAAAAGTGGCCGGTGCAGCCATCCTCAAGGTTCGCCGCACGGGCGATGGGTTCGGCGAGGTTCTTCATGAACTCGCTGACCGACGCCAGGCGTTCACGCATGTTGGCGACCTTTCCTTCTTGCACCAACCAAGCCTTGATGCGGTCTTCCTGCTCGGCCTCGTTCATGTCGGCGCGCTGGTAGAGCCGGGTCCAGCGCTCGGCGACTTCGCGATCCGTCCAGGCCTCGACCCACTCCGGGTCGAATTGCAGCGCCAGATGCAGATGGTTACTCATCGCCGAGAACGCCAGCACCCGCACCGCGAAGATCTCGCCCAACTCCTTCATCCGCACGACGACCCACTCACGCCGATGATCGAAGCTGCGCCCTGTGAGCTTGTCGAAGCCGCACAGGAAAGATCGCCGAACGCACCGCGTCACGACGTGGTAGTAGCCGGGCGCTCCCGGCGGGGCGATGGCGGAGCGGGCGGTGGTCATGCGCTCAGCTTGGCGCGAGTTGGCATCGTTGTCTGTAAGCCGTTGGCTGCAATGTTCGTCAGACTTTGGCGGCAGATGGCGTAAGAATCGGCTGACGCCCCAGGGTGACCTTGTGCCACCGCCTACAATCGCATGCGGCGTTCTTGACGTGAGTCCGTTCCGAGGGTTTATCCATGCCTACCCCAGTAGAAGATCTCACAGCGCAAGCGCTGGACTTGCCGCCGGAGGACCGCGCAAAGCTGGTCGAGCGATTGTTGGCGAGCTTCGAGCCGCGGTTTGCGGCGCAGGCGGCGTGGCTCAAGCTGGCGGCCGGCAGGCGCGACGATGTTCGTTCGGGCAATGTGAAGATGACCGCGGGCGACCAGGCGCTTTCGCGAGTTCGTGCGCGAATCGCGTGAACTACTGGCTCCATCCTGACGCGGAAGCGGAGCTGGCTGAGGCTGCTGTTTACTATGCCAAGCATGCCAGCCGCTCCGTCGCTGAGGCCTTCCTGGCCGAGTTCGAGCACATCCTTGATCTGTTGGTCGAAAATCAACTGAGAGGACCGCGTGGCGACTACGGGCTCCGTGTCCATCAATTTGATAGATTTCCGTACACGGTCGTGCTCGGCATCGGAATCTGCCACAGCGTAGAATGGCGCATCGCCCAAGGAGCGATAGACGATGACCACCGCCACGGCGAAGCAGGAAGTCGAGCTAATGCTGCAGCAGTTGCCCGAGGACGCCACGCTTGGCGGTCACGCATACGGAGCTGATCCTGGTTCACCCCTTCCGCGAGGGCAATGGCCGGCTTACCCGCCTTTTGAACACCCTGATGGCCCTCCAGGCCGGCCTGCCCGGGGCTGGACTATGGTGGAATCCGGAGCCGCAGGAAGCAGGAGTACATCGGTGCTATCCACGCCGCGCTTGGTCGCGACTATGCGCCGATGGAGCGGGTCTTCTGGGCGGTTGTCAAGCGAACGAGACGCAAGACTTGAGTGGCGAAAATCAGGGTCTTTTTCGAGCTGCCTTGGCCACAACAACTTTGACACTGCTCTGCTTTGCGTCGATCTTCTTCGTTGCAACGACCTTGGTCGAACGCGGGACTGTGGGCCTGAACGGTGCAAAAATTCCCTCGATGGCCGATGACGTCGCAATCGTCACACGCACCGCGCGCTTACGTAGCGCAGCAGTTGCCAGGTACTTGTTGGTTTGGGCGAGGCTTGCCATGGCTAGATTGTACCAGCGGCCGAGGTGGTGAGGCGGTAGCAAGCTACGGCACTCCTTATTGACTCATCGCCGAAAGCGCCCTTTGCCGGCAGATGGTGCAGGAATCGGCTGACGAGGTGGGTGGGGCAGTTTGCTGTCCCGGGGTTTGCCGAGACCTGGTAGCCCAAAAGCGGCGGCCGCCTCGCGCTGGCTGTTGCGATGCGGAAATCGTGGCTTGGCGGGCGCGAGGAACCGGCCGGGCAATCGGAGGTCGCAGTAGCGCGGTTCCGGCGCGCGTGGTGCCGGGTTTTTCGCTCTAATCCAGTTCGCGCCGGGGGCCGCGTCGACACATGATGGGAAAAGTTCGTGGACTTGCTTGAGGCTCGTCCAGGGCACTAGAGGGCACTGGGACAGGCTACGCGCAGTTGACTTCCATTCACGCTGCCACTGACGAACTTGAGCTCCGCCGGACGACCCCTCGTCTACCAGGCCCCCATGTAATCGCGCTTGCCCACCTCCACGCCGTTGTGGCGCAGCAGCGCGTAGGCAGTGGTGACATGGAAGAAGAATTGCGGCAAGCCGTAGGAGAGCAGATAGGCGTTGCCCGCGATCTTGCGTTCCTTGGGCGTACCCGGCCGCAACACGATCTCGCGCTGGTCGCTGTCAGCGAAACTGTCGACGTTCAAGGCTTTGATGAAGGCCAGCGTCCTGGCGATGCGTTCCTGCAACTCGGCGATGGATTGTTCGGCATCGTCAAAGGCCGGCACCTCGCCTCCCGCCAACCGCGCCGACACGCTCTTGGCGAAATCGCAGGCAATCTGAACCTGTCGCAGCAAGGGGAACATGTCCGGATACAGCCGCGACTGCAGCAGCACCTGCGGATCAAAGTTGCGTGCCTCCGCGTCTGCAGCCGCCTTGCCCAGAATGTCGTTCAGCCCACCCAACATCTGCGCGAAAACCGGAACGGAGGCCATGTACAAGGGATGGGTCATGGTTGGCACTCGATCAAAGGGGAGCGCGATGGTACTACCCGGGCTGGCACGATTGGTCCTGGTTGGATGGGCGTCGTAGAGGCATACCTGCAGATCGTGGAGCCCGGTCGCTGGCTGGCCAGACTCGGTCAGTTGACCCTGTTCGCTGCTGGCGAGCACTCGGCGAGCACTGGCGGCGAGCACTGGGACAGACCGATTTTCCCGGGCCAACCACAGAGCACTGGGACAGACCGATTTTCCGAGCCAGCCGGAACGACCGGCGCTTCGGGGCCGTTGAAACGCTGATCTGAGGGTTTCGAGTGGCTTGCGGGGCCTGGACGGCGCCAAAAGAGCGGGTTTCGTCTGTCTGACCCTGATTTCCACCACAGCTGCCCGCCAGCCGGTCGGCTGGGGGTGCCTTCGAGGGGTTTCCGGGCCGCTCAGCCCGGTTTTGATCTCATCTTGCAGAGTTCGCGCGCTACGCCGATGCCTTGCAGCCAGTGCTGGCCGATGTGCTTGGCGTAGTCGATCAGTGAGTCCGCTGCGCCGATGGCTCGATAGAAGTTGCTCTCGGTCGCCCTGACCTGGGTGGTCCAGGACCTGTCGCTCATTCCGAGTCGGTCGAGGATCCGCGGCCGCTCGGGGTCGATCTTGCCGCGCTTCCCGGGATGCCTCTGGCGACCGGTCCAGTCGACCAGGTTGAGGTATTGGGCGATGCTGATCGGCAGCGAACCGGTGCCGGGGACACCGGCTACGGCCTCCAGCTGGTTGCCGCCGCTGCCGAGCTTGCGCCCGGTGTCGCGAATGCGCTGCTGAAGAGGTGTAGTCGCTGTCTTCCAGATCCTGAGCCATCGCGGCACGAACCGGATTTAGATCGACGTAGACCATCGCCGAAAGGACGGCGGCTTCATCGAGCAGGCGCTGACACTTGAAGCGCCCTTCCCAGAACTTGCCGGTGCAGTCGTCTTCGATGTTTGCACGTCTGGCGATCGGCTGGGAGAGGTACTTCATGAACTCACTGACGGACGCGAGCCGCTCGCGGATGTTGGCGATCTTGGCGTCCTTGAGCAGCCACGCCTGGATGCGATCTTCCTGCTGTGCCTCGGTCATGTCAGCTTTCGGAAAGAGCCGGTTCCAGCGCTTGGCCACCTCACGATCAGTCCAGGCCTCGACCCACGTCGGGTCGAACTGCAGCGCCAGATGCATGTGATTGCTCATCGCCGAGAAGGCCAGCACCCGCACGGCGTAGATCCCCGCCAGTTCGTTCATCCGCGCAACGATCCAGCCGCGCCGGTGCTCGAAGTTCTGGCCGGTCGCCTTGTCGATGCCGCACAGGAAGGTCCGTCGCACGCAGCGCGAAACGCAGTGGTAGTAGCCGGAGGCTCCCGGCGGGGCAATGGCGGAGCGGGCGGTGGTCATGGGGACAGCTTGGCGCTGTGTGCCGCTGCTGTCTGTAAGCCGATGGCTGCAAAGCTTGTCAGACTCTGCCGGCAGATGGGGTAGGAATCGGCTTACGGGGCGTGCGCGAAAGTTTGTGTGCCCTGGATTCCGTGTGGATTCCGCTTGTCCTGGATTCCGCTGTGTTCTGTCCTGGATTCCACTGTCTCCTGGCTTCCGCTGTCCTGTGTCCTGGCTTCCGCTGGGTTCCCGGTTTGAAGTCTTGTGTGTCTTCGGTTCTGGCTTCCCAGTCGGTGGTATCGTCAGGTAATCGCGCTTCGGCGCAGGGCGTGTCAGGCAGGGAGCCACATCCATGTTGTCGCAAGTTCATGCGTTTGATTGCGCCCAATCGGTCGCTGCAGCCTACGCCAGCCCGCTACGCCGCCTGTCGTCGGCTGAACTCAGGCGTTAGGCGGCCATGGCTCACCCAGGACCGACTATGCATTACGCGTGCTTCACGTGCAGAAAGAGCTTCAAGCGGCCTTTAGCCGTAGCCACGGTCAATCATTACATGACGGCAGAGCAACAAGGGGCGGCTATTCGTGACGCGTGGGAGAAGGATGCTTCTGCGGAACGTAAGTGTCCTGACTGCGGAGGTCAAACCTTCAAGATGGGGCTCGACTTCAAAGCGCCCAAGAAGACGGATTTAAAGTCTTGGGATGAAGTTGAGAAATTCATTCTATCGGGCAAGACATTTTACCGGGGCACCAAGTGATCATGCATTGTAGCCGACGCTTTGTCGTAGAGCCGGCTTCAACTTTCTCCCAATCGGACCCGCAGGGACATGTCACGCTCAAACCAACCGATTTTCCCCGTTGGCTGGTTCTTGCGGTGTTACGTTTCATAGGCGCGTGGCATGCACATTCCCCCCGAAGTAGTCCCGCTTCTTGAGCGAGTCGTGCAAATGCCTCTGCTGAAGGGCTTCCCCCTGGAGATCTGGAAGGCAGATGACCACCGCAGGTGGGTTGACGCCTTCATGGAGTTCGGGAGTTTGCTCTACTGCTCAGACATCCCAGAGGAGAGCCTCCCTCCCGCGTACGTACACATTGCGTACTTGTTCGACTGGGAAGCCCAGTGTCAGTTTAATGGCTGGAGTGCGTTTGAGAATCGCGCTGGATCGATTGACAGGGTGTTTAAAAGCTACTCTGAAATCGGTCTACCCGCCGAAGCCAAGGCACTTTCCGCGGCACTGAAGGCGTGGCAAGATTCAGAAGGGAGCGATGAGGCCGTATCGGCAGTATACAACGAGTTCCGCCATGAGTTCTCGGTGGACTTCGACCGATTGGAGTACATTGTTTGCTACTTCATCGACAACGCTGACAGGCTGCTTTATGTCGGCGGGAACACAAAGCTGAGCCCGGGGCCTGCCTACGATGATTCCTGAACCGCTTTGGTCCTCGGTCGATTAACATAGTGTTAGCCTTCACATGCTGAGACGTCGCGCCCTCGCTCCAATTGGCCTAGCCACAGGCTGGTCCACTACTGGATGTGATGGGCAAGACGGCCCAGATAGAATGAGCAATCCCATGCCGCGATATCCAATTATTCCACCTCTCTCGGGAGAGCCTGCCGACGCCGCGCGGATCCATGCTCTATTGGAGGAGTTGCGGTCGTCCTTCGAGGCGATTGGGCAGTCAGTAAGTGTAGACCTTCAACCACCGATCAACTGGAACGAGCTTTCGCAACGCTGTTCTTGGTTTCCAGGAACACTTCCTGAGGAAATCAGAGCGTTGTACGGCTGGCGTGGGGGACAGAAGTTGCGACCATCCAATAGCTTTTCGCCGTTCTGGTTCCGAGACATGATTTTCGCGACTCCGGAAGTTGCACATGACGAGTACGAGAGCATGATGCAGACCTACGGGAAGTATTCTGAGCCGGGGACGTCTGGCGTTGACCTCCGGACCTGCTTTCCTTTTGCGGCATTTAACGGCGGATGGTATGTTTTCCCGTGCGCCGGACAAGCGATCGACCCTGTTCATCCGAGGAGCATTTTCTGCGTCTTTCAGGGAATCGGAGCTTATTTCCACACACTCGAATCTATGTTGAAAGCGTGTATAGACTGGGTCAAGCACCCGGAATATCAATCCAAGGGACGTATTTGGGAAGAGGTTGAAATGGAGATCTGGCAACTTCACAACCCGGGAGTTTTCAGCCGGGACTAGCGGCGGTGAGGGCCAACTCCGCATTCAGCCCGAATGCGTAACATGGTCGTCGCCGAAAGCCATTTATTGTTTTGCAACGGATTAATGCAGCGGTGGTTAGGAAGGGGGAGTCATCGGCGTTGCCATCTACATATCCACGCAGTCGGAGATTGAAGGCTTCGATCCCTTTGTCAATGGCAAGGCAATCGGGCGAGCAAGTGAGAAGACGCTGAAGAAGATCTGCGAAGGTGCAGGTGTTCGTTCAATCTTCGACTATGTAAGTCAAGATCCTGAAGGACTTCGCGAGCTCATTGACGAGTTGGGTGGCGATGCTCCTGATGAGCTACCCGACGAGGTGTGGTTCTCGCCAGAAGAAGGGCTTGAATTCGCAAACGCCCTCATTGCGTACCTTGAGTCTGACCCTGGAGCTGTTCGCGGAAGCGCAGCGTTTGTTGAAGACCTGGTTGAGTATCGCGAGTTGTTCGAGCGATTGGCTAAAGAGGGGGTTAGGTGGCACTTCGAAGTCGATGTGTAGGCATGTCTCGTCGTCGAAATGGGCGTCCAAGAGCTGAGTCGGGAGAAGCTATTTTGCGGTAGGGACGCCGGTTCCCGGCACCCCCGGACAGATCCAGACGTGCGCGTCTACGCACTCCGCCAACGGCACCGCCGATCTTGTTCCCGCGCTGGCCCTTTCGTGTGTCCTGGGTTCCGTGTGTCCTGGGCTCTGTGACTGGAGCGGCGTGAGCTTTTTCTACTCGAAGACTCCCGCTGCACCCACGGCTCAGCGGATCGCCTTGGACTGGCCGCCGTCCACCACCAGTGCCGCGCCGTTTACCCAACCAGCTCTGGGTGACACCAGCCAGACAGCGGCATCGGCCACTTCCCTGGGCGTGCCCAACCGCCCTGATGGCACGCTTTGGCGGACCATTTGATAAATCTCCGGCTGATGCCGACGCATCATCTCCCAGCCGCCGCCCGGGAACTCGGTCGATCCGGGCAGCAGGGCGTTGGCCCGTATGCCGTGGGCGCCCTCGACCACTGCCAGCTTCTTGGCGTAGGCATTCAATGCGGCTTTGGCGGCGGTGTAGCCAAAGTCCGGCATCGGCGCGGCTTCGATCGCCGAGACCGAGGACACCAGCATTATCGTGCCCTCACGCCGGGCGCGCATCATCGGCAACACGGCCTCCACCAGCCGGACCGCACCCATCACGTCGACGTTGAGGCTGGCTTCCCAGCTTGCCCGTTCTCCGGTTACTGCCAAGGCCGAGGCATTGCTGATCAGTATGTCGATGTGTCCGAAACGATCGCGGGCCTTGTCGACCAACGCTCGCACGCTTGCGTCGTCGCCGACGTCCGTGGGCACCGCCAGCACCTCGGCGCCTGTGGCTTCCAGAGCGCGTTGGGCTTCATCAAGCGCGTCGGCCCCGCGCGCCGCGATAACCAGCCGTGAGCCCTCAGCGGCCAGGCCTTCGGCGATGGCCCGCCCGATACCGCGACTCGCGCCGGTCACTAGTGCGACCTTGCCGGTCAGTTCAAGATCCATGTTGGTGACTCCGCATACTTTGGATAGGGAACAATCACGAGCGCAAGCGCGTTGTCAGAACTTCCCATCATCGACATCCTTCAAGAACTGCACCAGGCCAGGAAAAAAGTGCTGCGGATCGTCGTACTGCGCCAGGTGGCTGCCGTTCGGGCAGTGCAGATAGCGGCCGAGACGGACCTGGGCGGCCATCCATTCCATGTGCTTCGGGTCCATGGTGTCGTGCTTGGCACCGATGGTCAGGGTGGGTACTTCGATCCTGGCCAGATCGGCAGAGCGATTCCATTGGCCCAGGGTGGCGTTGGGGGTCATGCCGAACTCGCTATGGCCCTGCATGTGCACATAGAGGCCCTTGTTGAGATGCTTGAAGGTGCGCAGGATCGAGTCCGGCCATTCATCGAGCGGCATGCGCAGCATGTGCTCGGTGTAATGGTGCTGCATCAGCAATTCTTCGTAGCGCGGGTTTTCGTAGTCTTCTTCGGCTTCGAGCTGCTGGATTTCGGCGAATACGGCCGGATCCATCTGCGGACCCAGCACCTCGCGCGCGTAGCGGTTGTAGCCCTGCACGTCCGAGACCATGTTGGAAATGATCAGGCCCTTGAGATGCTGCTGGTGCGCCAGCGCGTATTCGATCGCCAGCGTGCCGCCCCAGGACTGCCCGAAGAGAAAGAAGTTGTCCTTGTTCAGCCCCAGCGCCTGGCGGACCTGGTCCACCTCGTCGACGAAATGCTCGATGGTCCACAGATCCGGGTCGTTCGGCTGATCGCTGTAGTAGGAGTCGAGCTGATCGTGGTAGATGTACTCGATGCCCTCGGCCGGCAGGTAGCCGTCGAAGCATTCATAGAGTTCGTGCGTTGCTCCCGGGCCGCCGTGCAGCAGCAGAAGGCGGATCTTCGGGTTGTTGCCGACGCGCTTGATCCAGACCGAGAACTCGCCTTTGGTCGTCTTGATCGGAATGCGACGCACGCCGCCGGTGAGTTGGTCGGGTGCGTTCGAATAATCCAGATATTCGGTCAGAGTGGTCATTCGGAGGCCTCCAGTTTCACCAGTGTATCTCCCAAGCCGGTCAGGTATATCGGACCACCCGCATGGGTCAGGATCAACCCGGTGATCAGGCCAGGCAACGGCGACCACATGTTCGGGCCGATCAGTTCCAGCCGCCCTCCACCGATTTCGGTCCGGCGTTGCCACTCCATCATGAGTTGCTGGTGCTGTTGCGTCTGCGAATGGAACGCCGTCGACCAGCCGCCCGAATCGGGATCGACGACCAGCAGCGAGTTGGCGATCGGCGACGCGACCCACAGCCGCCCGGCGGCATCGAGTTCGATGTTGTCCGGGCTCGGCAATTCGGCCACCACGCGGCCTTCGGACAAGCGGCCGTCAGCTACTGATAGCTGGTAGCCGACGATCCGGTTGGCCATTGTTTCGGCAACATAGATCTCACCGCGCGCCTCGTCGATCGCCACGCCGTTGCCGAAGGTCAGCCCGGACAGCTTGAGTTCGGCCGCTGATGCGGTGCTGCCGTCGGCCGGCGGCGGCAGGCGAAACAGCGCGCCATCGAGAAACCTCTCGTCGACTGCGGCGAACATCCGGGCTTCGGAATCGGGCCCTGCGCGGTTGCGGGTCGACTGGCTAAACCAGACCGCACCACTGCTGTCGCGCCGAACGGAGTTGGCGCCGAATTCATGCTGATGAATTCGAACCACCTGCTCGGTTTCGGTATTGATGCGGTAAATGGCCCCGGTCAGGATGTCGGCCACCAGCACGTGGATGCCGTCCGGTTCCATGGCCACGCCGTTCGGGCCCGCGCTGCGCTCGGGTGGCTCGTGCACATAGCCGGCTGCCGCGAAATCGCCGAATGGCCGCTTCGCGCCTGCCGGATCCAGCGCCACCAGGCCATGCACCTGGTCGGCAATCAGCAGCGTGCCGTCGGCCAGCATGACGCCGTCTTCGGGACGCACCAGCGACCGATCGGCCGGGAACAGCGCGACCTGTTCGTAGGACTGTGCTAGCTCGGCAGTATCAGCCTGGACGGTATAGGCCATCGCGAGGGCGAATAGGGCAAGACAGGTTCGGTGCATGGAGATGCTCCTCATGGGATTGGTTGGTGCTTTGGCCTGGGTCATCAAACCGTCAGGGTCAAGCCACCGTCAGGGGTCAGCGTGGTACCGGTGATGTAGCTGGCTTCATCCGAGCACAAGAACACGATAGCCCGGGCGATTTCTTCCGGCTGGCCGGCACGCTTCAGATGCACGCTGGGCAGCACGCCTTGATCGTAGACCGCATCGCCGATGTCCCGGCGCAGGCGCTGGTGCATCGGTGTGTCGACGATCCCGGGACAGACCAGGTTGACGCGGATGCCTTGCGAGGCCAGTTCTGCCGACACACTGGTGGTCAGGCCGATCAGGCCGTGCTTGGAGGTGCAATAGGCCGCGCCAGTGGCGAAGCCCAGAAAGGAATTGACCGAACCGACATTGACGATGGCCCCGCCGTTGCCGGCGGCCAGCATCGCCCGGGCCTGGTGCTGCATGCCCAGGAACGTGCCCTTGAGATTGATGTTCAGGACCTGGTCCCAGTCGGACTCGCTCAGCTCGGTGATGCCGGCAAACCGGCCCTCGATGCCGGCGTTGTTGACGGCATAGTCCAGCCGCCCAAAGGTCTTGATCGCATGCTCGACCATCCGCTCCACGTCTTTGGCCACGGCCACGTCGGTCTGGATGGCTGTTGCGGTACCTCCGCCAGACTCGATCGCGGCGACGAGCGAGTCCAGTTCTTCCTGCCTTCGCGCAGCGACCACGACCTTGGCGCCTTTTTCGGCGAAAAGTTCGGCGGTGGCCCGGCCGATGCCGCTGCTGGCGCCGGTGATCAGGGCAACTTTGTTGTTCATGTCAGACATGGGAGGACTCCAGTGGAAAAAGGCGTAATTCGGTGACGCGATGAAGCTTCATCGCCGCCCGTCCTGGACCGCTTCAGCGAACGCAGGGTTCGCGCCGCCTTCCGCAATGGCCGCCCCGATCTCGGCGGATACTGCTCGCAGGGCAGCCTCGCCGCGGGATCGCACGCCGGGGAAGGCCCGCTCGGCCAGGATGTTCTGGCCCAGCCAGAACTGCAAATGCTGCCGCAGCCCCGGGTCGGCATGGATGGCGCACAGCATGACGGCTGTGTCCAGCGCGGCCAGTTCGCTCTCGCAGTCGCGCGGAAGCTCCTCCCGCTGACTATCGACGATCGCATGGCATCCAGCCCAAAGCATCCGGAAGGCCTCGGGCCTGATGTGGCCGCGGGCGGTTTCCCGGTAGGTCGGAGTGAACTTCGATGACGCGGCGCAGCAGCATCACGCTTTCCCCTTGATGATCGTGAACAGCGATGCTCAGGTGCTCAGTCGCATGCGAAGTCCTCCTTGCCGACGGGGCGGCATTGCGGTGGGTAGCCGTGGGTCTTCCAGTAGTTGAATACGCCGATGTCGCGGATGAACTGCTTGAACTGCGGCGAGCGGCGATACGCA
This sequence comes from Lysobacterales bacterium, assembly GCA_041745855.1. Classification (GTDB taxonomy): domain Bacteria; phylum Pseudomonadota; class Gammaproteobacteria; order Xanthomonadales; family SZUA-5; genus JAWLAT01. The sequence continues at coordinate 26,000 of JBGTIE010000297.1, forward strand.
GCGAAATGGTCCGACCAGATCAGCTGCGGACTAGGTGATCTCAGGTCGTAAGCACCGAGCGGGATCAGAAGGTCAGCGAGATAGCG
>JBGTIE010000298.1:0-3620 GCA_041745855.1 Lysobacterales bacterium
TGTGGCAGCGGCTGCCCGGCGAGCATCGGCTCGACCGCGCCCGTAGTCATACGGTGCTGGCGCGAGTGGCCGAGCAAAGCAGCCAGCTGGCCGAGGCCGAGGCGCACGTGCACTCCGCCCTGAAGCTGGTTCAGGACTTGCACGGCACCAGGCATATCCAGACGGCGATACTGCAAGAGCGACTGGCCCAGGTGGTGCGACTGGCTGGCGATCCGTTGCGCGCGCGCAGCATCGTCGCCGAAGGCCTCGAATTGAGTGAGTCCCTGGTGGGCCGAAACCATCTGACCAGTCTGGCGCTGCGGCGGCTGGACGCTGATCTGCTCGAAGAGCTGGGTCAGCTGGATGCCGCCGAGGAGCAGTTGTTGGCCATAGTCGATGATGCCGAGCGTCGCTACGGGCGCTTTCACATCAGCCGCGCGGTGGCGCTGAATTCGCTGGCCGCCATTGATTTCCGTCGCCGCGACCTGGCGACTTGCGAGACGCGCTTGCGTGAAGTCGAGGCCATCTACAAGGCGGTCTTCGGCATCGATCATGCCGACGTGGCGACGATACTCAACAACCTGTCGAATGTGCAGCGCGAACGCGGTCGCCACGGAGCCGCGCGCGAGACGATGGATGAGGTCTTGCGCATCCGCGAATTGACGCTGGGCAAGAACAGCTACGACTATGCCTTCTCGTTGCTCGGTGTGGGCAGGCTGGAGATTCTTTCAGGCGATTGGCAAGCCGCGGCCGTGACCTATGGTCAGGCCGCCGAGATCTTTGCCGCTACCGTGGGGGATCAGCACCCTGAAACACACTCTGCGCGGATACGCCAGGTCCATGCGTTGATCGACGGAAATCAGTTGGACGCTGCTGCTACGACTTTGGCGAAGGTGCCGGTTGAACTGGACGCCAGAGTTGCCCGCAACATACCCGTGGTCGCCTTGCGGCATTGGGCGCAGGCTCGGATTGCCATGTACAACAACGACGCAACGATGGCGGAGGAACATTTTGCCGAGGCGATCCGCAACAGCGCCGATCTCCCGGCGGCGGATATCCGCAGGACATCGATCCTGGTCGAGTTCGCCTTGTTTCAAGCGCACTCAAAGCAGACGTCAGCCGCGCAAGCCACGCTCGATGATCTGCCGCAACCTTTACCTGCCTCGCTGGAACCGCGCCTCAAGGACGCGGTCCAGCGACTTCTGGGCCAATCCTCCGTTCCACGCTAAGCTGTCGCTCCGCTCCACGATTTTCAATCCGATGGCTGCTTCTGAAAAAATCCGTAATGTCGGTCCGCGTTCGGCTGCGTGGCTGCGCCAGGTGGGGATCCGGACCACCGATGACTTGAAAGCCATGGGGAGTGTCGAGGTATTCCGGCGCATCGTCAGGGCGGGCTTCAAGCCCAGCCTGAATCTGCTCTATGCGATGGCCGGTGCCGAGGATGACTGCCACTGGACGGCGATCGAGGACGGCCGCAAGGCGGCGCTGGTGCAGGCGGCCGAGGAAATCAACGCAGAAGCCAAGCTGCGGCGCAAGGCCCATGCGATCGGCCGGGATCCGGACGAGATGGTTGCGCAGGCCCGCGAAGCCCGCGCGGCCGCGGCCGAAGCGGCCGCTGAAGCCGAAGCTGCCGAGTGTGATCCGGAAGATCATGAAAACAGCTCAGATCGGGCGGATTGAGTCGGGCCTGACGGGCATGCGGCCAGAGCAAGAGCGATCTCACGCGGAGACGCGGAGAACGCGGAGGAAGAGCAGGGCTGATTGCACTGAAGAGGCAAACGGTCTACGGACGACTACCGGACGAAGAATCTTCAGGGCCGCGCCGCTGCTGCTTGTCAGTTGCTCTTGCTCTCTCCGCGTCCTCCGCGTCTCCGCGTGAGACAGCTCTGCTTGCACACTACACAAGGTTGGCGACGCGAGATCTACCAGGCCAGCGTGCTGCCGTCGTGGGCGAGAAAGCTGCCGGCCTGCTCCGGCGCCAACTGCTCGATCAGCCCGATCATCGACGCCACCGAGGTGGCCGGATCAAGCGGTGCATCCTCTCCGCCCATGTCGGTCTGGACCCAGCCCGGGTGCATCGCCACGCTATGCACGCCCTGCCCTGCCAGCGCAAAATCGAGCAGTCGCGTCCACATGTTCAGCGCCGCCTTGCTGGCGCAATAGGTCGGCGTGTAGAAGCCGGTGCGCTGACTGATCGAGCCGAGTTCGGACGACAGGTTGACGACCCAGCCATCGCGCTTGGCAAGTGCCGGCGCGAGCGCCTGGGTTAGCAATACCGGGCCGATCACATTGGTCTGGAAGGCACTGGCCATGACTTGCCCCGACAGCGAGCCGAGCCGCTCGCCGCTGACCAGGGAACCTGCGTTGTTGATCAGCAGATCGAGCTCCTGAATACCGAAACGTTCCGGCAGCGCGGCGATCGCCTGCTCGTCATCGACATCCAGCGGCAGCACCGTCAGCTGGTCGAGGTATTCGGCCGCCAGCGAGTTCAGCGCAGTCGCCGATTCCGGCTCCCGGCAAGCCGCATACACCTGCGCCCCGCGCCCGAGCCACTGACGGGTGAGTTCCAGCCCCAGCCCGCGATTGCAGCCGGTGATGAAGACGTGTTTGGGCATGGGGCACTCCTTTGCTGCGGATGGGTGCGAGTTTAGCGGGGAACAGGGCTGAGGGCTGCGAAGAGCAGGGCTGAGGGCTGAGGGGTCAGGGTGGCTGTTTCGTTGTGGCTCTGGGATTTGGGCTTCGCTCGGGGCTTGACAGGAAGAAACCTGCTACGAGTCGCGCCTCGTTTCTCAACCCATCATCACTCAGCCCGTCAACTGATTGATGCGGTTCGCTGAGCTCACCGACATCCTACGGCGCTTCGCCTGCCTTTCTGATCCCTCAGCCCTCAGCCCTCAGCCCTTGTCTTCGCAGCCCTCAGCCCTCAGCCCTTGTCTTCGCACCCTCAGCCCTCCTCCACGGCAGTTCGTCAAGGTCCACATTCCCCCCCGACAGGATCACCCCCACGCGCTGCCCGGCGAAGTGGTCGGGGTACTTGAGCAGGGCGGCGACGACGGTGGCGCAGGACAGTTCGATCAGGATCTTCATCCGTTCCCACACCAGTCGCATCGCGCTGGCGGTTTCGTCGTCGCTGACGGTCAGCACGCGGGCGCCGTAATGGCGCAGGATCAGGAAGTTCTGCGTGCCGAGGTTGGCGCGCAGGCCGTCGCAACGGGTATTCGGGCGCTGCAGCGGGCGCAGTTCGCCGGCGAGCAGGGACTGACAGGCGTCGTCGGCGCCTTCGGGTTCGGCGCCCCACAGCTGCGCCGTCGGGCATAGCTCACCGAGCGCGATCGCCGCGCCGGAAAGCAGACCGCCGCCGCTGACCGGCGTAATCAACGCGTCAAGTCGGCCCACTTCGCGGATCAGCTCAAGGCTTGCGGTGCCCTGGCCGGCGATCACGCGCTCATCGGCATAGGGGTGGATCATCGTCGCGCCGGTGTCCGACTGGACCTGGGCGCAGGTGGCTTCGCGCGCGGCCAGATTCGGCTCGCACAGGATCGCCTGGGCGCCATAGCCGCGCACGGCGGCGAGCTTGGGCTTGACCGTGTCTGATGGCATCACGATGTGCGCCGGAATGCCACGGGTGCGCGCCGCCAGCG
>JBGTIE010000299.1:0-6031 GCA_041745855.1 Lysobacterales bacterium
CGCGCCGCGGCGCTGCGCAGCTTCAGCGGTGGTCGTCTGGCGACCAGCGCAGGTGAGTTGATGCCCTTCAACCACGCCGGCCTGCCGAACGCCGGCGGCTCGGGCGCCGAGTTGTTTCTCGCCGGCGATGTCAGGGCCAACGAACAGGTTGCACTGACCGCGATGCATACGCTGTTCGTCCGCGAGCACAACTGGTGGGCCGAACGCATCGCGACCGAGCACCCCTGGCTCGACGACGAACAGATCTACCAGCGCGCCCGGATGATGGTCAGCGCCGAGATCCAGGCCATCACCTACCGCGAGTTCCTGCCGCTGTTGCTCGGTGCGCAGGCCATTGCGCCCTATCGCGGCTACGACCCGCTCATCGATGCGCGCATCGCCAACGTCTTCTCGACGGCCGCCTTCCGCATTGGCCACAGCCTGCTCAGTCCCACCCTGCTGCGCCTGGATTCAGCCAATCAGGGAATCGCCGCCGGCCATCTCGCTCTGCGCGACGCCTTTTTTGGCTCGCAACACATCATCGATCACGGCATCGAGCCGCTGCTGCGCGGATTGGCGGCGCAGCGCTGTCAGGAACTGGACATCCAGATCATCGACGATGTCCGGAACTTTCTGTTCGGCGCGCCCGGTCACGGCGGCTTCGATCTGCCGGCGCTGAATATCCAGCGTGGCCGCGACCACGGTCTGCCCGACTTTGCCCGGGTCCGCAAGGCCCTCGGCCTGGGCGGCATCAGCAGTTTCGCCGACCTCAATCCGGACCCGGCAGTGTACGAGCGCTTCGCCGCGACCTATCACGACCCGTACCGAATCGACCTGTGGAGCGGTCTGCTGGCCGAACCGCACGTCCCCGGCGCGATGGTCGGCCCGACCCTGCAGCGTTTGCTGGCCGACCAGTTCCAGGCCCTGCGCGATGGCGATCGCTACTACTACGAGCGCCGACTGGACCGCGCCCAACTGGCGCTGATCCAGGCCACCCGACTGTCGGACATCATCCGGCGCAACACCGACATCGGCGACGAACTGCCGGATGACGTGTTCAGAGTGGCACCGAACGGCTAAGCACTCCCTGACCCTCAGCCCTCCGCCCAGTGCTTGGTGAGAGCGCGCCCACAGGCGCGTACTCGCTGAAAGGTACTCATCCGGCCCGCGCGCGTCGTACCATCGGCGGCCAGGGAAGCACGGGGAGGCGCCATGGCAGGAATCCGGATCCATCGCGAGCACGAGGCGGGCACCAAAGAAGCCAAGCGCAAGGTCAAGCGCATCGCCAAGGGCATCGCCGACCGCTTCGAGGTATCCACCGAGTGGGACGGTGACGTGCTGTTCTTCAAGCGCACCGGCGTCAATGGCCGCATCGTCGTCGACCCGGACCAGATCCTGGTCGAAGCCGACATCAGCTTCCTCCTGCTACCCATCCGCGGCGCCATCGAAAGCGAGATCCGCCGCTATATGGAAGAGGAATTCGGGCAGGTCTGAGCGCGCTGGCTTGCCCTGGCGTTGCTCTGGTACTTGTAGAGCCAGGCTGCTGGCGAAGCCCTGCGCCGCCAGGTCGCCGCACTCCAAAAAGGGGCCGCACGCGCCACCCTTTGGAGTGCGCTGGCCTGACAGCGCTTTGCTTCTACGCTCTTGGCCTCGCCGTCGCTCCGTTGGGCGACGCGGCCGCCGGCACGAATGCGGAGGCATCAGGGCACTGGATCCAACTGATCGACCATCACAAACAATGCAGTGCCGACCGCCATCGCCGCAGCGAGCAGCTGCCAGGGGGACTGCAACAGCCCGCCGATGGTCGTGAGCTGGAGTTGCTGCCAGACAGCGGCGATTCCGTGTCCGGCGGGGCTGGCCACAATCACCAATGCAACGAAGAACGTCGTGGCCGCCGGCAGTGAACGCCGCAGGCGCTCCCGGCGGCGCAACTGCAGCATGACCGTGCGTTGCAAACCGACGTCCGCATGGAGTTGTTGCTGCCGTGCCGCCCAGACCTCCAGTGCTAGAGCGAGGCGGATGTCTGGATCGCGTTCACTGTTCATTGCCGTAACCCTCCAATTGATCACGCAGCCGCGACTTGGCGCGCTGGATATGTGATTTTACGGTCCCGAGCGGCCAGCCGGTGACCTCGGCGATTTCCGCGTGACTCATCCCCACTACGCAGGACAATACGATCGCGTGTCGCTGCACTGATGGCAGCGCAGCGATTGCCTGATCGAGATCGATGCCCGCTCCGAGAGAGGGTGAGTGCGCCTCCGGGGCCTCCTCCTCGGAGCCATGCACGGCCTCGCCTCTGCGACGCCACTGACGTACATGCAGCCGATAGGCGATGCTGCACACCCATGCACGAAAACTGCCACCACGAAAACCCGCAATCTTCCGCCATGCCTGGATGAACGCCGCCTGGCACAGGTCATCGGCCGTCGCCGGATCGTTGGCGATGCGGCGCAGCAAAGCACGCACCGGGGCCTGGTGCGTGCGCACTAACTGCTCGAAGGCATCGATGTCGCCGAGGGCTGCTGCCTCTGCAAGGCGAGCCTCCGCAATCTGGTCAACCACCTTCAGTCGCCGTGCCAGAAGCGCCAGAAACCTAGGTGCATTACCGCCAGCGCTCCCGGAATCACCGCGATCGCGAGGAATGCCTGGCGAGCCTCCTCGTGCGGCAACGGCAGCAGCCATCCCAATGCTGCGGTGACCATGGCCAACACGCCGAACACGATCGCTCGCTGCAAATCCATGCGCTTTGGATCAGCCGCGCGCACCAACCGGGTCCAGACGTCGTTGGGCATCTGTGTTCCTGCATCGAGCGCTGCCCTCAGTGTCTGGAGTAGCGCGCTGCGGTGGTGGTCGCGGTGCGACAGCCATGCCCGGAAGGCCAGAAACACCAGCACCATCAGGGTAATCGGAACGATCACGTCAAAATTCACGCCGCCTGTATCCATCGCGCTCATCCTCCGGCCTGCATGTGCAGGAACGCCGCAATCACAGGGTTCTCATACAGTGCGGCGACCGTGTCGCGGATCACGGCCATGCCGCCTGCGCCGTTCGTAAGGACGACAACGCCGGTTCGGCGCGCCGGCACGATCAGCACGAAGGCGCGCTCGCCCCAGTCCCCTCCGCCATGGAGGTAAACGGTATCGGTTGGCGTGTCCAAGCGCATCCATCCCAGTGCAAAACCCATGCTGCTTGGGCAATCAGCGCCCTCCCACAAGCCAGGACGGCACACCTTGGAGGTGATCTCATGATCGATCTGCCAGCGCTCGGCAGTCAGCGTGGAGGTCAGCCCGTCACCGCGAATTACACTGGCGGCAAAGAGGGCGAAATCGCCGATCGTGGCATGCAAATCGTCTGCCGCCGAGTGGTGCGTACGAACCGAGGGCGTTCCACGCTCGCCATCCGGACCGTGTGGAATGGCGACGTGGCCGTCGAACCAGGGCTGGTGCAGATAGGACGTGCGTGCCATGCCCGCGGGCCCGAACACGTGGCGGGAGGCCAGGGCCTGCAGGGATTCGCCGGTGGCGGACTGAAGGAAATGCCCGACATACTCATAGCCCTCGCCCGAGTACGACGCCTGCGTGCCCGGGGGCCAGGCGATCGCAAGCGTTTCGTTGTCGGTATCGTGCCGCCAGTTCGGAAACCCGCACTGGTGGGACAAGCAGCGTCTCGCGGTCAACGCCTCGCGGTGCGGATCCGTGACCAGATCCGGGTCGGTCCAATGTTCGGCCATCGGCGAGTCGAGCGAGACCATGCCTGCGGACGCGGCGCGCAGTGCGACCTCAGCGGTGACCGGCTTTGTCAGCGAGGCTACGTTGTATAGAGTTTGTCCGGTGGCAGCTATGCCGGCGTCCTGCTCGCCGTTGACCAGAGTCCATTGCACTTGACCTTCCTCAATCCACGCGACCGCAGCGCTCGGCGTGCCACTGGCCTGCAACCAGTTTGGCAGGGATTTCTCAAGGGCAAGTCTGACCTCCTCGTTCTCGCTGGCCGTGGCCGGCGCCAGGGTCGCCAGCATGGCGGCAATCAATAGCATTCGTGGTTTCATGGATCCTCCAGTGATGTGCAATCGCGACGCCAGAGTGGCGTCTTGCTGGATTGGAGACCCCAAAAGCGGCTATTGGATGCACCAGCAGTCTGGCGTGGCTTTGGGAGAAGGCCTCCAGCACCTGTTCGAACTCAAGGACATCGACGCTGTCGGAGCTCAAGTCGCTGCGGCCTACAGTTCCTTTGCCGACCCCTACCCCACCGCGGCGCGCGCCTGTACCGGGCGAGCGCTCGGGAAAGTGTGGCGCAGCAGCCGCACCAGCACGCTGCCGTACTGCTTCCAGAAGCCGCCGCTGTTGTAGTGGACCCCATAGCGGGCGCAGATGGCGCGGACCTGGGGGGCGATCTCGGCGTAGCGTGGCGCCGGCAGGTCGGGGAACAGGTGGTGTTCGATCTGGTGGCTCAGATGGCCGCTGAGCAGATGGAACCAGCGCCCGCCTTCGAGATTACTGGAACCCTGGATCTGGCGCAGATACCACTGGCCGCGGGTCTCGTCGGTGATCTCATTGCGCTGCCAGGTGTGAGCGTCGGCGGTGAAATGGCCGCAGAAGATGATCGCGTTGGTCCAGACATTGCGGATCAGGTTGGCGATCAGATTGCCCAGCAGCACGCGCGGCCATTGCCAGAAGGCGAGCGCAGGGAACAACACGTAATCCTTGAACAGCTGGCGGCCGGCCTTGCGCAGGAACGGCCGCATGCGCAGTCGGAACTCTTCCCGATCCATCCTGCCCTTGAAGTAGCGGCCGATCTTGATGTCGTGCACCGCCACGCCCCACTGAAAGTTGATCGCAAGCAGGAAGTACCACAGCGGCTGGAGCAAATTCCACGGCGACCAGCGCTGCTCGTCGGTCAGGCGCAGCATGCCGTAGCCGTAGTCGTGATCCTTGCCGATGATGTTGGTGTGGTCGTGGTGCTCGACGTTGTGCGAATGGCGCCAGTGATCGCCGTCGCAGACGATGTCCCACTCGTAGCTCTGCGAGTTCAGCGCCGGATCGTTCATCCAGTCGTACTGCGCGTGCATCACGTTGTGACCGATCTCCATGTTCTCGACGATCTTGGCAGTGGCCAGCGAAAGCACGCCGGCGATCCAGCTGAACGGGCCAATGCCGAACATCAGCAGGCCGCGACCTGCTATCGCGCTGCCTTGCGAAAGGCGGATCATGCGCCGGATGTGGCGAGCATCGCGCTCACCGACATCGGCCTGGACCCGCTGGCGCAAGGCATCGAGCTCGGCCGCAAAAGCCGCGGCGGTGGCGTGGTCGAACTCGGTTCGGGTGGTCATGGCTAGCTCCTTGTGGCCTGGGCGTCCAGTACGAGCGCACTGACGGGCGTGGAAATACACAGCTGGATCAATTCTTCGCCGGAACCGGAGGTTTGACCGGTCAGCAGGTTGCGTACGCTGCCGCTGCGCTTGCGGCACTGGCAGCTGTGGCAGATGCCGCGGCGGCAGCCAAAGCGCGGTTGCAGGCCGGCCTGCTCGGCGGCGTCGAGCAAGCTGGCGCCGACGGCTACAGTGAACAGTTGTACCGGATCGCCGTAGCTGACGGCATGCTGGGCCGCATCCGGGTCAATGAGCTGGGCCCGCAGACCGAAGCTCTCACTGCGCAACTGCGCAATGCAGCCGGCTGTCTCGAACAGCGTTTCGATGGACTGCATGAAGCCATCCGGTCCACACAACAGCGTCTCGCGCTCCCGCCAGTCCGGCACCAGCCCAGCCAGGGCCGCCGGAGCCAGCCGGCCGCTGTCGGTGCTGGCATGCAGATGCAGCTGCCAGTTCGGCGCCCGGTTGCAGAGCTCGCGCAACTCGGTGGCGAACAAGGTGTCAGTCGCATGCCGGCCGCACTGGACCACGACGATGTCGCGATGGGAACCAAGGTCGACTTCGGCCTGCAATAGCGCGAGCATCGGCGTGACGCCGCTGCCGGCGCTAAGCAACAGCAGCTTGCTCGCCTGTGGCGACGGCGCGAAGCCGCCCTGCGCCTGGCTCAGCCGCACGATCTGCCCCACT
>JBGTIE010000300.1:0-2247 GCA_041745855.1 Lysobacterales bacterium
CCGGCCATTTTCTGCAAAGCCCTGCGAAACAGCTGGCGCAATCCCTGTGTCTCGACCTCGTCCGCTCGCAGGCAACTGTTGTGGGCCGCACATAGCACCTGCGCATCGCCCCAGTCATCGATCAGGCTTTCGGCCCATTGGCGAAAGTCGGCTGCGGCTTTGGGCCGCTTCTCGAGTGCGAAACCCAGGGTCGGATGGAAACTGACCAGTTCGCTCATACCCAGCCAACGCAGCGGCAATGGCATCCGCAGACACATCAAGGTGTCGTCGACATGGATCGCCTGCGAGGCCCGGTGCAGGGCCAGCACCGAGCTGAAATGGACCCGCTCATTGGCCGAAATGAAATCCACCCCGCGCGGAATCGTGAAGGCCAGATCATTGCCGTAGCGCTGCTGCAGCGCGGCGTCCTCACAGCGTTCGGACTGCCAGGGCAAATCGGGCAGTTGCCGCAGATGACGGGCGGTACCATGCAAGGCCGCCTTCGGGTAGCGCGCGTGCAGGGCGGGCACGTATACGGTGTGGAAGGGATGCAGGTTGAGCACCGCTTCGATCGCCTCCTCACCGCCGGTTATCATCGCGACCTCGGCGGCAGTTTCCTCGTCGAGCGCACAGGCGTCGAGAAAGAGCCAGCGACCGCTGGCCAGCCGCGCCAGGGAGCAATGCGTGCCGATATCGACCACGCCCCCAATGCGGAAGCTGCCGCGCAGATTCCAGAATCCCTCACCCATCTCCTGCCACCGGCTGCCCATTGGCGTGTGATTCCCAGCTGTTGCCTCGCTGCAGCCTAGCAGCGACTTGGCGTGCGATACACTGCAAGCTCGCGGGTCAGGCCCGTTCGGCCGGTGTAAGACACATGCAGCGATTCGATGTGATCGTCGTAGGCAGCGGCTTCGGCGGTTCAGTGATGGCTTGCCGGCTGGCTGGGCAGGGGCGCAAGGTGCTGCTGCTCGAGCGCGGGCGGCGTTGGCGGCCGGAGGAGTACCCGAGCGTTTCCAACAAGCATTGGTTCTGGCGCGAGTCGGATCCGGAGCGGCATCACGGCTGGATAGATCTGCGCCTGTTCGGCGCGATGTCGGTCGTGGCCGGCTGCGGTGTGGGTGGCGGTTCGTTGATCTATGCCAACGTGTCGATCGACGCACCGGCGGCGGTGTTTGCTTCCGGCTGGCCAGAACAGATCAACGCCGACAGCCTGCGGCCCTACTACGACCGGGTTGAACAAATGCTGCGGCCGGCGCACCTGCCGCAGACGCAATGGAATCCGCGCACGCGCCTGATGCTCGATGCAGCGACTGCTCTGGGTGAGGCGCAGCGCTTCCGGACGGTGCCGCTCGCGGTCAGCTTCGACCCGGATTGGCGCCCGACACGAGCCGACGATCTCGGTTCCGTCGGCAGCAAGCGCTGGATCAACGCGCAGGGGATGGTGCAAGGGACCTGTGTGCATTGTGGCAACTGCGATATAGGGTGCTCGGTGCAGGCAAAGAACACCCTCGACCTGAACTATCTACCGTTGGCCGAGCAGCATGGTGCCGAGATCCGCGCATTGCACCACGTGCGCAACATTGTCCCACTGGCCGCGGACGCCGGCTTTGAGGTGCGCTATCGTGATCTGGCGAGCGGCCGCGATGGCCTGGTCAGCGCGCGCAACGTCGTGTTGGGTGCCGGTTCGATCGGCAGCACCGAACTGCTGCTCAAGTGCCGCGACCGCTATCGCAGTCTGAGCGGACTGTCGCCGCAACTGGGCCGCCGCTGGAGCGCCAACGGCGACTTCGTCACGCCTGCGTACTATCACAAGCGCGACCTCGCACCCACACGCGGTCCGACCGTGACCTCATGCATCGACTACCTCGATGGTGCCGCCGGGCGCCCCGTGTTCATCGAGGACGGTGGCTTTCCGGACCTGCTCGGCAACTTGCTGCAGAAGTTCGGCCGCACGGCCTATGGTCGCTGGCAATTGCAGCGGTTGGGCCGGTTGCCGCCCGGACTGCTGGCCACGGTGCGCAAGCGCGACCCGCTGGAACGGGTAATGCCCTGGTTCGGCCAGGGCCGCGATGAATCCAATGGCGAGTTGTATCTGGGTCGACCCTGGTACGCGCCGTGGCGCAAGGAACTCAAGATGCGCTGGGACCATCGCCCGAACGAGGCCGTGTTGGAGGCGATCAGCCAACTGCATGGACGGCTTTCGCAGGCCACCGGTGGGATTGCGCTGACACCGCCAACTTGGAGCGTGCTGCGCCGGCTGATCACCCC
>JBGTIE010000301.1:0-3345 GCA_041745855.1 Lysobacterales bacterium
TTCAGTGGGAGGCGGGAGCTACCGAGGAGCAGCTGATCGCGTTCGATCTGCAGCCTCGCGACGAGGGCATGCAGGTAGTCGGGCAGCGTGTGCTGCTCCAGAAGGAGGGCCTCGGAATTGCCGGGGTGCACCCCGACGGGCGCTTGCTGGTCCGTCTGTATGAGGACAGCCCGCCCCCGCCCCTGATTGCCGTCACGAACTGGCACGAAGTGCTGCGACAGCGGTTCAGCGGATCACGCTGAGCTATCGTCAGCCCTCAGTCAGCGATCATACTTTCAGTAGCAAATTCATCGGTCCGACATTTATCGGACCGTGAACTGCCGCACCGAGGCACCGTCTCGACGACCGGCGCGATCAGCCGTATCTTCTCGGCGATGAAGGAGCCAGTCTCTCGCGTAAGCGCTGCGCTTTCTGATCGGTACCGCCTTGAGCGCGAGCTCGGCCAGGGTGGCATGGCCACCGTGTATCTCGCGGAAGACGTCAAGCACAAGCGCCAGGTCGCGATCAAGGTGCTGAAGCCCGAACTGGCGGCGGTGCTTGGCGCCGAGCGGTTCGTGCAAGAGATCACCACCACCGCGGCGCTGCAGCATCCGCACATTCTGCCGCTGTTTGATTCCGGAGAGGCTGACGGATTTCTGTACTACGTGATGCCGTTTATCGACGGCGAAACGCTACGCGCGAAGCTCGATCGTGAAACACAACTCGGCGTCGACGAAGCCGTGAAGATCGCCAGCGATGTGGCGGAGGCGTTGCACTACGCGCATGAACACGGCGTTGTGCACCGCGACATCAAGCCGGAGAACATTCTGCTGGCGAATGGTCGGCCAATGGTGGCAGACTTCGGCATTGCGCTCGCGGTAAGTGCTGCGGCCGGTGGACGAATGACTGAGACAGGACTCAGCCTCGGCACACCACACTACATGAGCCCCGAGCAGGCCACCGCGGAGAAGGAAATCACGCGTCGCAGCGATGTGTATTCGCTGGCCAGTGTGCTGTACGAGATGCTGGCCGGCGTGCCGCCGCATCTCGGCGGATCAGCGCAGCAGATCATCATGCGCATCATCGCAGACGCGCCGCGTCCGGTGACCGAGCTGCGCAAGTCGGTACCGCCCAACGTTGCCGCGGCCGTATCGCGAGCGCTGGAGAAGTTGCCAGCCGATCGATTCGAGAGCGCCAAGGCATTTGCCGACGCTTTGGCCGACCGGCATTTCACCACGGCATCGGAGTCGATTGCGGGAAGTGTGTCCGGGGGCTCGCTCGGGCGCTGGTTGCGCAGTCCCTTTTCAGTGGCCGCGGTCGCGCTCCTCGTTGTGTCTGCGGGTGCGCTGTTGGTTTTTTCTACGCGCGACGCGGCTGAGCCGATGCCTGTGCCGGTGGTCGCGTTTCCCCTGATCGATTCTCTCACGGCTGCCCTCAGCTTCGCGCTAGCTGACGATGGCACGATGATCTTTGTGAGAGACCAACAAATTTTCGTGCGACGCGCCGGAGAGCTCACCGAGTCTCCACTTGGCGGTGTCTTTGATACAGTCGCTTCGTTTCGACCGATCCTTTCGCCTGATGGCGCTGAGATAGCGTTTGTGGCTACCAGCGGAAGCGGAAGAACGCGGCGCGATGTCCTGCGGCGAGCTTCCCTTCGGGGCGGTCGGGTGAGCACACTCTGGACGGCCGAGGATGAAGTCGCCTGGGTCATACCGTTGGCCTGGAGTGAGGATGGATCAGTTTTCGTCACCCTGGCTCAAGGGTCGACGTTCGCGTCCGCACGGATCGCCAGACTTAAGGAGTCCGGCGGAGAAATTGATACGATCACGGCAGCACTGGCATTGGAGGCCGAGCTGTTGCCCGGGGGCAAGGCCGTTGTCGCGTGCGTCATCAGCGGCAACAGCACACGGGTGCAATCGATCGATCTGGCAACCCGGGAGAGAGTCACGCTGGCGAATGACTCCTGTAATCCCCGATGGTCGCCAACTGGACACGTGCTGTTTTCGGAGTTCGACGGAACTCTGCGTGCGCTACCCTTCGATCCTCATCAACTGGTGGCGACCGGTGCTGCAATGGCAGTGCTTGACGGACTCGCATCGGACCGATCAACTGGACAGTTTGAACTCGGTGCGACGGGTACACTGGTTTACGTGGCGGGGCCCGCTTCGAGAACGTTCGAGGGACTCGAGCCAACCCTGGTTAGTCTCGACGGATCGGCGTCACCGCTCCCGCTTCGCCGCACAGACCACGGAGATGCAGACTTCTCGCCAGACGGCCGCCTGATGGCGTACACGCGAGATGGCCAAATTTGGCTCTACGACCTGGATCTCGGCACCCACCGCCAGTTCACGACAGTCGGCGGATTTCATCACGATCCGGTCTGGTCTCCCGATGGCACCCGCCTCGCATACCGTGCGCGCCGGAGCGAGGGACAGGGTGGAAACATCTACGTTCAATCGCTTGTCGGAGACTCCGTCGGCATGCACATCGGTGGAACGGACGACGGCGACAATCCATCTCAATGGCTTCCAGACGGAACTATCCTCGCATATCAGGATGGACCCTCGGATATCATCGCACTTAGTGCGGATCGACCAGGAGCACCGGTGCCGATCCTTAACGCTGACTGGTACGAAATGCGCGCTCGCGTTTCTCCCGATGGCAAGTGGTTGGCCTATCAGAGCAATGAGTCCGGCCGCCTGCAACTTGTTGTTCGCGCCTGGCCCCGCCTCGACCGGAAGGCTGTCATCGCCGATTCCATCGCGGCAGCTTTTCACTTCTGGTCTCCCGACAGTCGCACGCTGTACTACGCTTGGCGAGGGAACCTCATTGCCGTGACACTCGGCGGCACCGACAGTCTGCTTGCGGCATCCAGCCGCGTGGCCTTCGAGCAACTCGGAGGAACGCCAGCGGCAATGCATCCGGACGGACGCCGCTTTCTGGTCTTTCGACCCGCCTCACCACAGCCGACTAACACCCTGGCCGCTCGACGGTCGCTCATCGTCGTGACGGGCTGGCTCACGGTGCTCCGGCAGCGACTCGCGGATGGGGTGGTGGAGTGAGCGACTGCCGCGGGCCGCGCTGATGCCTCGTACGGGGCGGCCGCAGTAGGAAGCGCACGCAGCGGACGGCGGCGCTTTACTCGCCCTCGCGATCGTTTAGCCGTACCTTCTCGACGATGAATGCGCCGTTGCATCGGCTAACCGCCACGCTTGCCGATCGTGGCCGACGTGATCGTGAGCTCCGGCAGGGCGGCATCAACGGCACGCTGCGGTTCTGCATCAGATCCGTCAACGAGCTCGCACCAACCCCGCCCATCCCCGGCACGACCGGAGCGACGCAAGCTCCCACGCGTTATGCAGCTCC
>JBGTIE010000302.1:0-4344 GCA_041745855.1 Lysobacterales bacterium
CGGGCAGCAAGGCCAGGTGACGCGGGCAGTCGGTCGCAAGACTCGAGGTTGATCGCAAACCGAAGAGCGCGTCGCTGCGCGACGGCCCGAGTGCAACTCGGGGTTCCCGGAGAGGTCGGCGCTTGCGGTCGGAACCCCGAGTTGTACTCGGGCAACAAGGCCAGGTGACGCCTGTAGTCCGTCGCAGGAATCGGAGTTGATCGCAACCGAAGGACACGTCGCTGCGCGACGGCCCGAGTGCAACTCGGGGTTCCCGGTGAGGCCGGCGCTTGCGAACGGAACCCCGAGTTGCACTCGGGCAGCAAGGCCAGGTGACGCGGGTAGTCGGTCGCCGAAATCAGGTTTGATCGCAAACCGAAGAGCGCGTCGCTGCCGCTGAGCTCAGGCCAGCAGCGCAACCCACCGTTCCCGCTCCTGTCGTGTCGGCAGCAGTTGTGGGATGCCGTTGTCGAAGGTGGCGAGCCTGCATTGGTGATGCATGGCCATGGCCAACAGGTAAAGGTCGGTGACCTGACCGTGGCCGATCAACTGCGGGCGTGCGAACAACGCTGAATCGGTTGGTGGCGGGGCTTCGGCGAGGTAGCGATGACCGGGCATTGCGACCAGTTGCCGCAGCAACTCGGCCGCGATCCTGGGCGTGGTGCCGCTGACGGTGAGGCGTGTGTTGGCGGACACCCGGATGAATGCCAGTTGGGTCAGCGCACAGGATGCCCAGTTCATTGCAGCCTCTCGTCCGAACCACTCGTGTGCCCGGGAATGGTGCGCGTGCTGTGGCCAGGCAAGGGCCAGCAGCACGTTGGCATCCAGCAGATGGGTGATCCCGCGGTCGGCTACCACTCCGGGTCGGACCGCTTGATGTCTTCGAGCGAGAAGGGTCTGGCAGCGGGTGGGACGACAAAGACCGGGACGCCACCGATGCGGGTGGCCTGCAATCGCGCTTCCATCGTCTCACGTAGCAGCTCTGAGACCACGTCACCGATGCTTCTCGAATCCGCCGCAGCGAGGCGCCTTACGGCATGAAGCACGTCGTCGTCCAGATTGAGGGTGGTTCGCATGGGAAGTCTCGACTGATGTCGACGCATCATAGCATCAGCTGGGTTTCCACGAACCGGCCAAAAGAAGCGTCGCTGCGCGACGGCCCGAGTGCAGTTCGGGGTTCCGTAGAGGCTGGTGCGGGTGCGTCACTCTGCCCGATAGGGCACAAGGACCCGTAGCCCGTCGCCATCCTGAAAATCCCTGGTGTTGCGTGTAACGAGAGTCAGATCATGCATCACCGCCACCGCCGCTTGCAGGGCGTCCGGTAGCTTCCAGCGTTCGCTGCGGCGCAGGCGGGCGGCCTGGTCGCCAATTTCGGTAGTGATCGGCAGGACCGGGAACTGGTTGAGCAGTTCCAGCGCGAGCGGCAGTGCCGAATCGTTGAACCCGGCGAGCACCTCTGCACGAGTGATCACCGACACTGCGCAGACCGCGCCATGTTCGGCGATGAACTGGGTCGCTGCCGTGATGCCATTGAAGTGGTCGATGAGGATGACCGAGTCAAGCAGATACTTCACCCTGCCCTGTCCCATTCCTCGCGCAGTCGCTGCTGCCAGGCCAAACCGTCACCCTGTCGCCATAAGCCTGCGGTGCGCGCGAGTGCTTCGCTCAGATCTGGACGCTGCAGGCTTTCCTCGCGCAGCCTGAAGCTGCGCACGGCCTGACGCACGAGTTCGGTCATTGGCAGGTGGCGACGGCGTGCCTCGTCATCGAGCCACGCCTTGTCTTCCATATCGAGGTTGATCAGTGTTCTGGGCATGGGCGGATGATATCACTTTTGAGGATTAACGATATTCGCTGCTAGATGAGTGTGCGGGCTGCGCTTGCGAACGGACCCCGAGTTGTACTCGGGCAGCAATTCAGGCGACGCGGGTAGTCGGTCGCCGGAAACGAGGTTGATGGCAAGCTGAAAAACGCGTCGTTGCGCGACGGCCCGAGTGCAACTCGGGGTTCCGTAGTCGTTGGCGCTTCGGGTGGGGACGCGGCCGCCGGCGCGAAGGTTACCGGGGCGAAGATCGTGGATGTACGCGCGCCGGGACCGCGCTACTTCCTATCCGGGGCCTTGCGCTCCGGATGCTCAGGCCGCCAGCCTGCCCTGCGCCATCAGGGCCTCGATCTCGGCCACTTGCTTGGGCGCGCCGTCGGTCAGCACGCGGTGGCCGTCGCGGGTGACGGCGACGTCGTCTTCGATCCGCACGCCGATGCCGCGCCAGCGCTTGGCGACGCGTTTGTCGTCGGCGGCGATGTAGATGCCGGGCTCGACGGTGAGGACCATGCCCGGCTCCAGCAGGCGGGGTTCGCCGTCGATGCGGTAGTCGCCGACGTCGTGTACGTCCAGGCCCAGCCAGTGGCCGGTTTTGTGCATGAAGTAGCGCTGGTAGTCGCCGTCCTTGATGACCTTGCGGACGCTGCCTTCGAGCAGTCCCAGCTCGACCAGACCGGTGCTGATCACGTTTACCGCGGCCTGATGCGGTGCTTCCCAGTGCTGGCCCGGACGGACTGCCTCGATGGCGGCAAGTTGGGCCGCCAGTACCAGTTCGTAGATCGCCCGCTGAGGTTTGCTGTAGACCCCGCTGACCGGAATCGTCCGAGTCACGTCGGCGGCGTAACCGCGGTACTCGGCGCCGGCATCGACCAGCAACAGGCTGTCGGCTTGCAGCACCGCATCGTTGGCGCGGTAGTGGAGGATGCAGGCGTTGCTGCCACCACCGACGATCGGCTCATAGGCCGGTACCGCCTGCTGCTTGCGAAAGACATGCAGCAGCTCGGCCTCGATCTCGTACTCGCTCAGGCCCGGCCGACACATCGCGAGCAAGCGCCGATGTGCTTGCACCGTGATCGCGGCCGCCTTGCTCATCAACCGTAGTTCGTCGCGTGACTTGAACAACCGCAACTCGTGCAGCAGATGACCCAACGCGATCAGACCTTGCGGCGAGCGGGCCGCGCCGCGCAAGCGGATCCGGGCCCGGTTGACCCACTGCATCACGCGCAGATCGAACTCCGGATCGCGGCCGAAGGGGTAGTAGATCCGTTCCCGGTTCTCCAGCAGGCCGGGCAGGATGTCGTCGATATCCTCGACCGGGAAAGCGTCGTCCAGGCCCAGCGCTGTTGGCGCCTGTTCCGGGCCCAGCCGCGGGCCGTCCCAGATCTCACGCTTGGGATCACGCTCGCGACAGAACAGGATGCTCGCCGCGGCAGCTCGCCCCGGCACCAGCACCAGCACCGAATCGGGCTCCTCGAAGCCGGTCAGATAGAGCAGATCGCTGTCCTGCCGGTAGGGATAGTGGGCGTCGTTGTTGCGGATCCGGGTGGGCGCCGCGGGCACCATGATGGCCGCGCGGTCGCCGGCCATCTCCATAAGTTGCTTGCGCCGGCGGGCGTATTCCTTCGGACCGATCATGCCGCGCTCCGCTGCCCGGACAAATGCACCAGCAGGGTGCCCATGCGCAGGAACTCGATCAGCTCGACCAGCGCCATCTCGCCCTCCTCGTCAGCTTCGAGCTCGTCGACCGCGCTGCCGGCAATCGTGCCCAGATCGGACAGGAACTCGGCCACGCCATCGGAACTGCCCGGAACGCTGAAGCCGCTCAGACCCAGCCCGGCCAGAAAGCCCTGTGACCATTGCAGGAGCGCGGCGACCCGCTCATCCAGCGGGCTGTCATCATCCGGCAGCAGGGGTTGAAAGCCCAGATCGGTGTCTTCCAGCGCATGCCAGCTCGCTGCCGCCAGGGCGTCGAGGATCCGCTCAACCTCGGCCGCCGGAGCGTCGCCAAACTGATCTTCGAGAACCAGCCGGGCCACCCAGCTGCCGGACTCCGGTAGCCCATCGCCACACAACCACCCGGTCACCTGGCCATGCAGTTCGGCGGCATCCGGGTCTGCGCCCCAGCGATGCAACACGGTTTGCAGTCCCTGATAGGGATCTTGCATATCGACTCCCTCATGGACCCGTCTGGAGAGCAGTTTAGCTCGGAAGGCAGCCGTCGGCGGCGTGGGCACGAAGCTTCATGAAGCAACCCGGCAAGCTCGGACGGCGCGTGCGAAAATCCGAGCTTGCCGGAATGCAGGTCAGGACGGCGGGCAACCGATGGATGCATCAGTTTGCCCCGCCCGACCGATGAGCCGGCCGTTTCAGGGAGCGGGATCATCGTGCAGCGGGACGTCGACCAACCCGAAGCCGCCACCAGCCGAGCGGCCTCCTCACGACCGGCTCAAAGTGTGCTCGACGGCGCGCTGGTGGTCAGCATCATCGGCTGCGCGCTGGTGCTGTCGGGAATCGCATTGCATCAGGGCTTGACCGGCAGCCTG
>JBGTIE010000303.1:0-3551 GCA_041745855.1 Lysobacterales bacterium
GCTGGCGATGGGCGTTTCGGCCGAGCACATCGCCGCCGCGCTGAGCCGCTTTGGCGCAGATCCGGCGGACAATCCCGGTCGCGCCAATCTCTTTGCGATCAACGGCGCAACCGTGCTGATGGACTTCGGCCACAACCCGGAAGGCTTGCGCGCGGTGTTGGCGATCGCCGACCAGCTGCCGCGCAAGCGTCTGCTGGTCAGCTTCGGCCAGGCCGGCGACCGCACCGATGAGGCCATAAGTGAGCTGTCCGACGTGCTCGCCGACCAACGCCCGGATCGTGTGCTGATCAAGGAGATGCCCAAGTACGCGCGCGGCCGCAGCCTGACCGAAGTCCCAGAACTGCTCCGCGCCCGCCTGCTCGAACGCGGTGTGGAGCCAGACCGGATCGAACAGATGGCGGGCGAAAACGAAGCCCTGCAAGCCGCGCTGGCCTGGCTACAGCCCGGTGACCTGGCGGTGCTGTTCGTGCATGGGTACATTGACGAGATCAATGCGGAGCTGACCCGGCTGGCGGCTACGCGGGCGACTTGAGCGCGGAGCTGTAGCCCGGAGCTACGTTGTGGAGTGCTCGGAGGAGGGCCCAGGGCTCAGGGCCCCGGGCCCAGTAAAGTCAAGAGCCTGGTTTGCGGCTGGATCTGGGGCAGTCAAGTCAAAGGCCGCCGCGAGGACCTGCCCATTCGCCTCTGCTCTCCTTCGTGTCCTTCGTGTCCTTTGTGGTCAATCCGCTCTTGCCCTTCATCATTTGCGGGCATGACAAGCGCGCCTTGACCGTGACACGAAGGGTAAACAGAAGCGACAAAGGATGCGCCGGCTCTTCTGGGCCCTATGCCCTGGGCCCTGGGCCCTCTGCGTTGAGGCTCTCAGCAGCGCCGCCCACAATGCTCCCCCCTTCCACGCTAAGCTAGATCCGTAGCCGCCCATCTTGAGGCCCACCCTGTACGCCCTCGCCCGCCCATTGCTGTTCGCCCTCGACGCAGAGCGAGCCCACGCGCTGGGACTGCGGGCGATTGAGGCGGCCTACCGGACTGGCACCAATCCGCTTATGGCCAGGCGCCCCGCTCCGCTTCCGACCAAGCTGTTCGGGCTGAACTTCGACAATCCAGTCGGTCTGGCTGCCGGCATGGACAAGAACGGCGCCAATATCGATGCGCTGGCCTCGCTCGGCTTCGGCTATCTCGAGATCGGCACCACTACGCCGCGGCCGCAGACCGGCAACCCGAAACCGCGCATGTACCGCTTGCCCGAGCATCGGGCAGTCATCAACCGCCTGGGCTTCAACAACGATGGCGTTGATGTGCTGGTCCGCAATGCCGAGGCCGCCCGTTACGATGGGGTGCTCGGCATCAATATCGGCAAGAACGCCGACACCCCGAACGAACGCGCGGTGGACGATTATCTGCATTGTCTGGAGCGGGTCTACCCGTGCGCCAGCTACATCACGGTCAATATTTCCTCACCCAACACGCGCGGACTGCGCGAACTGCAGGAAGGCGAGGCACTACGCCGTTTCGTCGGCACCCTGCGCGAGCGCCAGGAAGCGTTGGCGGCGCAGCACGGTCAGCGCAAGGCGATGCTGGTCAAGATCGCGCCGGACCTGGACCAGGCGCAGCTGGACGCAATCGCGGCGGTGCTGATCGATGCGAAGGTGGACGGGGTGATCTGCACCAACACGACGATCGAGCGCGCCGGTGTAGCCGGCCATCGCCATGCCGAACAGGCCGGCGGCCTGAGCGGCGCGCCGTTGTTCGAGCGCTCCACCGCAGTGCTCAAGGCCATGGCCGAACGGGTCGGCGCGCATATGCCCCTGGTCGGGGTTGGCGGGGTGCTCAGTGCGGCCGATGCGGCCGCCAAAATGCAGGCCGGCGCCAGCCTGATCCAGTGCTATACCGGACTGGTCTATCGCGGACCGG
This sequence comes from Lysobacterales bacterium, assembly GCA_041745855.1. Lineage (GTDB taxonomy): Bacteria > Pseudomonadota > Gammaproteobacteria > Xanthomonadales > SZUA-5 > JAWLAT01. Next base: position 1,912 of record JBGTIE010000303.1, read on the forward strand.
CGCTGATCGGCGAAGCAGTCGAGGCAATCCGGCAACTTTCACAGCAACCGGGCTGAGACGGCCACGCCCTTGAATCGCCTGCCGAACAGCCTGGGCGTCGCCGCCAGTGCCGATCGCATCGTGCTACTGGACGATCGCGATCAGCTGGCCGATTTGCGCCGTCAGACTGCCGCCGCGCCGACGATGATGCTGGGCGATGGCAGCAACGTGCTGTTCGTCGACGATTTTCGCGGCACCGTGGTGCTCAATCGCCTATCCGGGGTCAATGTGTTGGAACAGGACGCCCGCAACTGCCTGATCGAGGCAGCCGCAGGCGAGTCCTGGGATGGCCTGGTGCGCTGGGCCTGCGATCGGGGCTTTTGGGGGCTGGAGAATCTGGCCCTGATCCCGGGCCGGGTGGGTGCCGCACCCATCCAGAACATCGGCGCCTACGGGGTCGAGTTGAAAGGCAGCTGCCTCGCCGTCGAAGTGTTGGACGAGGACGGCAAACTGCGCTGGCTGGATGCCGAGCATTGTAACTTCGGCTATCGCGACAGCCTGTTCAAGCACACCGGGGCATCGCTCTGGGTCACCGCGCTGCGCCTTCGGCTGAGCCGCACTGCAAGTCCGAATCTGAGCTACGCCGGTCTGGCCGAAGCCCTGGCCGAGCATCACCCGGACGAGCTGACCCCGACCCTGATCGCCGACGCCGTGCGCCAGATACGCCGCAGCAAGCTGCCCGATCCCGCCGTACTCGGCAACGCCGGCAGCTTCTTCAAGAATCCGACCCTCCCATCGGACCAGGTCCGCGCTCTGCAGGACCGCTATCCGCAGCTGCCAGCGTGGCCGGTCAGCGAATCGCGGGTCAAGATCAGCGCCGCCTGGCTGATCGAGCAGGCCGGCTGGAAAGGCCACCGCAACGGCGACGCCGGCGTCGCCCCCGGCCACGCCTTGGTCCTTGTCAACCACGGTCAGGCCAGCGGCGCCCAGCTGTGGGCGCTGGCGCGAGCGATGGCGGACGATGTGTGGGCGCGTTTTGGGGTACGGCTGGAGACCGAGCCGAGGGTCATTGGCGGCGCTTGACCATTCGCAGCTTTCGGGAAGCGAGCTTAACTGCTGTGTCAGAAGGCCAGTGTGGTATCAGGGCCCAGGGCTCAGGGCCCAGGGCCTAGAAGGTCAAGAGCCGCTGTCCTGAGGGCCTAGTGCAGGGCCAACTTGAGGAGAGCTTGGACGTTACCGGGCAGCCATTACGTTTTGACTCGCCTTAAGTCGCCTCTTGGCTTTGCTGGGCCCTGGGGGTGCGATTCAAACTGGTGTTTCCGCGCCGGGGTTCGGAGCAATCTGAGCAGGGGGTCGTACTCGTACTCAGCATCGCGGTACTCGTACTCGTACTCGAGGCCATCACGCTGCTTTCGATTACGAGTACGAGTACGCGTACGATCAGGATGGTCGGCGATAACCGATGTCCGCCGCAAAGGACCTCACCCAACATCAGTTTGAATCGCACCTGGGCCCTGGGCCCTGTGCCCTGGGCCCTCGCCTTTCAAGCTATACTGCGCGGCTTTCCTCGCGCCCCCATTCCCATGTCGGCTGCCGCCCCCAACCTTGCCCGCCAGATCAACCGGGCTGAGGTCGTCGATCGCAATTTCCAGGACTTTGTA
>JBGTIE010000304.1:0-3066 GCA_041745855.1 Lysobacterales bacterium
GGTCGCCTGGCCGACTGTGCTGGCGCTGGCGGCGGTGGAACCGGAGAAGCGCATGCTGCTGGCACTGGACAGCCTACCGCCCGGCTGCAATGGGTTGAGCCTGCCGGCAAATGCCAGCGCCTACGCCGAAGGCCTGTACCGCAGCCTGCGGGAATTGGACCAGCGCGGCGCCGAGGCCATCTATGTCCAGCTGCCGCCGGACAAGGCCGACTGGACCGCCGTGCGCGATCGCTTGGCGCGGGCGACGCAGGCTTTCTAGCGGGGACGGCAGCGGTGGGACTGAGGAGTTACGGGACTGGCGCGATTCGTTGATCGGCAGTTCTGCGGCAGCGAGCTTCCCTCGGAATCGGAATCGGCGTCGGCGTCGGCATCCGCGTCGGCGTCGATTCGTTTCGGCGTATCCGTCGACCTGCATGGGCACACCGCCCCAAGGTTGTCATGATCGGCACGATCCGGTCGAGTACGGCGGTACCCTTGCCGAGGACTCGACGGTTGTCCAGTGCACGGCTGGTCGTTCGTCCCCAGAACCCAAGGTGGTGCCCTCGATTCCGATTCCGATTCCGATTCCGACCCCGACCCCGACTGCTGCCTGCACATCACTACACAATCGCGGCCCGCCACTCCCATCTCCCATCTCCCAACTCCCGACTCGCTACTTCCGGGTTAAACTCGCGCCATCTGGGGAGCAAACGGGAAGTGACGATGACGAACAAGCTGCGGTGGGTGGTGATTGCGGTGACGCTGGCGAGCTTCTGCCTGGTGACCGGCTGCAATACGGTGCGGGGTGTGGGCAAGGACATCGAGACCGCCGGCAAGACGATCCAGAAATACGACGAATGAGCCGTGCCGATCGCGCTGCGTCAGTTCCTGGATGAAGCCTGGGACATCCTCGACGCGGCGCTCAGCGATCGCGCCCATCCCTGCCGGACGATCCAGCTGGCCACGGTTGAGGCAGACCAGCCAGCACTGCGCACGCTGATACTGCGTCAGGTCGATCGTCGGCAGGGACGGCTGTACTGCTACACCGACCTGCGCAGCGCCAAGGTCGCCCAGATCCGGCGCCAGCCGCAGGTCGCGCTGCTCGCCTATGATCCGGCCAGCCGGCTCCAGTTCCGGGCCGAGGGCGTCGCCATCGCACATGCCGACGGCGATCTCTGTACCCGCGCGTGGGCAGAACTCACACCGATTGCGCGTCAGCTCTACCAGGTGACCGCCGTGCCCGGCATGCCCCATACCGGCTCCGCCCCACCGCTCGACGCGGACCGAGCCAGCGACGGTCGCGCCCATTTCAGTGTGCTCGAGTTGTGCCTGGAGAGGATCGACCTGCTCCTCCTAGGCTCCGACGGCCACCGCCGCGCAGAGTACCGCCGAGCGGACGACTGGCGCGGCCAATGGATCGTGCCTTGAGTTGAAGGGCGGGGGGTTCCTTGCCTTCGTTCCGAACGAGGCGGCCCTGCGCAGCCGCTTAGACCCGCGTTCGGTTGCGCCGCAAATCGGAACCTGCGGCGCGGGTCAAAACGGCCTACTTCCTTCGTTGACGGCTCCTGCGTTCGGGCTCTCGTAGGCCGGTCCCTCGCGCCCGCCAAGCATCGATCTTCGCCCCGCAACAGCCAGCGCGAGGCGGCCGGCGCTCTCTTTGGACTGCGGCGCTCCGCGCCGCTTTGGATGCTCTTTAAGCCTCCCTGCGCGAGGCGGCCGGCGCTCTTGGGTTCATTGGGCGACCCCTTTTGCGCCCGGGAATGCACACAGGCCATGAACCGAGATATGTCACCTACTTGTCGTATGCGGTCGCCCGAAAGCGTTGGCCGGTGACGCAAGCCGCAAGCCAGCCCGGGGTCCGACGAAGGTACACGGAGAATGCCGTCGCTTTACCGCCCTGAAAGGGCAGCACAAGTTAGCCTGGGGCAACGCCCCAGGAAAACCGGGCCACGAAAACCAGAGCCCTGAAGGGGCGAACCATGGTCGGCTGCTGACACGTTGGCGCGGTTCAATGCGCTAGTCAACGCGATTGTGTCGGCTTGCCGCACGTGCGGATAAAGTACGCCCCTTCAGGGCTCTGGATCGACGCGCTGGTTACCTGGGGCGTTGCCCCAGGCTAACTTGTGCTGCCCCGTTGGGGCGAAAAGCACAGCGTGGTGAGTGCGAATAAAACAACAACTTACCTCATGGGTTCATGGAGAGGGAGCCCAAGCGACCGCGGTGAACCAGCACGCATGTGCGATCTCAGCAAGGACGACTGGATTGCCGCAGTCGCTTAGGCTCCTTCGCAATGACGAGGGTTCATGCATTTACGGAACCGAACGCTCCGTGAAAAGCGAGGGAACCGCAGATCACGGCTCCTGGCAACTTGCTCAACCGAGCTCTTGTTCTGCTCTCCTTTGTGTCCTTTGTGTCCTTTGTGTCCTTCGTGTCCTTCGTGTTGAATGCTCTGGCCTTGGCTACCTACCTTTGGCGCGACGGAATCGTCATGTTCGTGCGTTGAAGATGCGTTGCCCCTCGAATCCCTTGCCGGAAGGAACGCCATCGAATGTCATCTACCGCATCCACCCGGCCCAGTCAGCGTGGCTACTGGCTCATTTTCTTCGTCGTGCTGCTCGTGGCAGGCGCTGCCTACTGGTTCCTGGGCGACACCGAGAAATCGGCGCCCGGCTACAGCACGGCTCAGCTCGATCGCGGCCAGATCAGCGTGAGCGTGTCGGCGACTGGCAGCCTCAAGGCTCTCTCTACAGTCGACATCGGCACCCAGGTGTCCGGGCAGGTGCTGTCGGTACATGCCGACTTCAACGAGACGGTCAGTGCCGGTCAGGTCATCGCGCGGATCGATCCGGCCAATTTCCAGGCCCGCCTGACGCAGGCCCGCGCCGATCTGGCCAGTGCCCGTGCCGGCTTGCAGGAAGCGCAGGCGAATCTGAAGAATGCCGAGGCCGATTTCGTCCGCAAGACCGAACTGGTCGAGCGCCAGCTGGTTTCGCGCAGCGAACTGGACCTGGCGCTGGCCGCGCGCGACCAGTCAAGGGCGCGGGTCGCCTCGGCGCAGGCGGTCATCGCCCAGCACCAGACTGCGGT
>JBGTIE010000305.1:0-4789 GCA_041745855.1 Lysobacterales bacterium
TCGATGACGACCGGGCCCTTGCTGAGATCAAGATAGCCCATGACGTAGACCGTGTCGGCATTCGGGGTGAGGAATAACGACTTGGCATCCATCAGCTGGTTGAATACCAGCACCTCGTTTTCCTTGACGCCGATGTCCCGCATTCCCTTACGTAGGGTGTAGATGCTGACGCCGCGCAAATTGTCCATGAAGGAACGGTAGGCATAGGTGAAGTCGAGATTGTCATAGAGCTTCTCGGCGGTCGCCTTGCTCGGCACACCGTCCTTGAACTCGATCGTGCCGAGACGCGTTTCGCTTTTGTCGGGCGTCACAAGCGACGGCGGGATCGGCGTTTGGGCGAGAGCAAACGACAAAGGCGTCGAAAAGACGCACGCTGCCACTAATGTCCTAAGATGCTGAACCATTTTTCTCCCTTCACTTCTAATTGGAACTAAACGCGACCAAATGGTTTTCCGAAATCGCACGAACGCTCGACCTCTTGCAAGGTGCCGGAGCACACGATAGCGAGAGCACGAAACAATTTAGCGAGAGACGAGACAAATCCAAGCCGCCGCCCCCAGCGATCTGCGGTACCTTTACAGGGTACGGGGGAGAGTTGCGGGTGTCCGGTTCTGACCCTTGCGGACATGCTGGCCTGCAGGTCCGTCACTTATCTCGGGGACTCGGCGGGCCCGGGAACGTCCACGTGCCGTCCTGGATAGCCTTGCTCGGCTCATACATGCGAACGGCATAATTCCAGCCGTCCATGATCGGTAGGCAGTTCTCGACACCATCGCCGCATCCGCCAAAGCGAATGGTGTAGGAGCCATCGGCGTCCGATTTCGCGGTAAGATTGTTGAGGCTGTAGGCCTGGAGGTCGTTTTCCTGGAAGTAGCCCTTGGCGTTGTAGAGGCTGATCGACCAGAAGCCCTTGACCGGGACATCCTTGACCGTGAGTTTGTACTTCCCGACCGGTAGGTTTGGCTGCACATTTACGTAGACGGCATCCTTGTCCGGCAGGCCGCCCCATGCGAACGCCGTGCCAATCATGAAATGAACAGGGTTGACCTCTTCCTTGGAGCCGAATGTGTGGATGTACCGCTTCAGCCCCTTGGCGAGTTCTAGAATGGGCTGAAGCGTCGCCTCATAGCTGGCCTTGTCGTAATCTGGCAAAACGAAGGGTCTTTCGGAGCCGCTCGTAATCTGGATCTGGTCCTGAAGTTTGTGAGCGACCGCGAGATCCGCTCGAACTTCCGGGTTCGCAAGCGTTCGGATGACAAGGCCGACGAATGACGTGCCGAATTTCTCCATTGTCAATTTATGGGTACCGCCGCCGTAAAACACCTCGTTGACGTAGCCGTCATTGTTTATGACCATCAGCGACATGTATCGCTTGCCAGCCTCCGGCAGAGTCACCGTAGCTCCCTTGGAGATGTCGGCCACGCCGAGACTATAGAGCGTGTCGCGGTTCATCCGAATCACATTTTGCTTGTTGATCGGCGTTGGCGTCCGATTGTGGTGCAGCTTGTTGATGCCGCCCGCCAACTTCAGGATGCCGGCGAACTCGTAGTCGGTCTGCGCCTTGTCGAAGTTGTCGACATTGACGACGATGGGTTCAGCCGCGTTGGCCGCCAGAGGAGGCACCGTGAACGCAAGCGCACACATCAGCGAATAGGAAGGCAAGTGGTTCATATCGAATGACCCATCTGCTTTGTCTGGTCATCTTGGAGCGGTGATAAACCAGGTCTCGCATCGGGGGCGACTGCTCGGATAAGCATAGGCAATTATCGGCGACGCGCCGGGGGTTCCTACTTCACCAACTCGATTTCGCCCGGCCGCCAGGTCTTGTTGATCCAGGGCTCAAGCGGGCCGTACATCCGCAGGATTGTGAACCAGCTCTTTCCCGGCACCGTCTGCAGCCAGTTACAATTTTGCTTCCGACAATGTAATGTGATCATGAGGCTACTGGTCAAACACGCTTTTCGCGCGAGTTTTTATGACAATGCGATCACTCACGATGCTTTTGACACTGTTCATCACAACCGAGGCAGATGCCGGAACCAGCGGCGAGCTCTATACTCGATGCATATACCGGTACCCTGGCGCCGCTGCTGCCTGCGACAGGTCCATTAATGCAATCTATCAAGAATTGAAATCATCCGGGCTGAAATGCGAAAGGGCCGACAAGGCCCAAGCAAAGGAAATGACTAGCGCTGTGCTCGAGTATTTGCACTCTCACGCTGAAGTGCATAAAGAGCCAGCTGACAAGGTCCTAAAGGAAGCCGTAAGATTAGCGTTTCGCTGCGACTGATTGGCCTATCGAAAGTATTGCTTCAGTGAAGTGACCTGCGCATCTGAAGACCGTGGGATCCCTTCAATGCCTGTAGGTAGCCCGAGCCCTGTTACACGACCATTGCACTCCTGTAGCGGGTTTACCCCTACCAGTTTTACCGAGTGAAAAGCCTGAAAAAGGCCTGGCGTTCTTATCCGTTAGCGCGGCCGCCTCGGCAAGTCATCTAACACGAGCGATAATGACCAGCGCGTATATTGTCAGTGCTATCGCTTTGACCACGTTGCCTGAACCAATTCACGCCCATTGATGGTCACGGCGTGCCGATGCTCCAGCGCGAAGCCCTGCTTCTGATAAGTGCGATTTTTTATTGCGAAATCACTTGGTGAAATTCCGTGATGTGTAAAGAACGAAAAAGGGCGATCCGGGTACTGTTCAAAAATTCCTCGGTACCTTGCGGTATTCCCGAAAGCGCGCGCTTCAACCGATTTTGGATATTTGCGCTCGCGAGTATTGCGATCCACTAATGCCTGATACTCCGGCGCGGTCAGCCAAGCCGAAACTACCGGGGGCGGCGTAGTCGCCATGGGAACGACAGTCGGAATAGCCGCTACAGAACGTTCAGTAAAGCTAAACGAACCTGCGATGGGCGAGGACGAGACCCACGGCTGTTGTTCGCCACCTGTTATCTTTTTTACCGCAAGCCCCACAGCATTAAACGCGTCGAAAAGGCCAAAACCGGGCTGCTTTATTGTTTCTGCCAACGCCTTCGTATACGGGCTGTTTCCCCCCGAGCCATCCGATGCGACACTCCCCGGCTGTGTGGCGAACGATATTAGCGTCCCTTCCGGCGCCTGCATCTGGGCCAAACCTCCCGAAGAAGCCCTAAGCCCGCGAGAGCCGAAAGGATTGTTGCGGCAAGCATCCAGCAAAACGAGGTTCAATCGAGTGCCTGAACCTTCCATCTGCTTGAGGATCAAAGCCATATCCAGCATTTGAAAATCTGCGTCTGCTTCTCGGGTAGGATTGGCGGCAATGGGCACGAGATAATTGTTGCCCCGTATCTGGACGCCGTGACCTGCGTAGTAGAACAAGCCTACGTCGGCCCTCTGCAACCGAGAGCCAAACTGCTGAACCACGCGTTCGAAATCCAATTTCTCAAGGTTGAGATGTGCTTTGCCGCCCAAAATCTCAAAACCGAGCTCCGACAGCGTTTTGGCGACCAGATTCGCATCATTCAGTGGTTTGGAGAGTTTGGAAACGTGCCGGTAGTCTGCGTTTCCGACCACCAATGCAACCCGCCTTTCGGCATGCGCGCTGGAAAGCGTTCCTAACGCCACAACCATGGCTGATAGCCAAAACTGAATAAACCACCGCATGTTCAGCCGCCTGTCCCTCGCTTAGATTTTAGTATGTCAGAGCCATTTCTTAGTTCAACCTTTCCCAACCTTAAAGTTCTTGAACCTGTTCAAACTCTCTAGCGACAAACTGAACTCTCCAAATGCCTTATTGAAGGTCTTTCTTTGAGTGCGGCGTTCCCCGTTTAGTGTAACGCCTGTGTTGATGTCCGGGTGCCGAACTTGAGCACCATCGACAGCAAGAGAGCGGGGCAGCTGTTTCACCGAGTAAAACACCGTTCTGCCATCCCAACGGCGCCCTGACCTCTTCCGCCTTCTGCTCCGGCGTAGGCTCCGGGACACTTGCATGACCCGAAGCTGGTGGGGTCGACTTCGGCGGGGCTTTCTCGAAGGCGCCCACCAGCCAGGCGATAACCAGAACCGCGAAAATTCCCACTACTCCTTTGATCCCCATACTGCCTCCAAATTGCCCAATTGGCTTCCGCCCAATGCCATACCCTTTCACACAACTATCCCGTTTTGGGATAATCCGAATCTAGGATCACTTTTACGCGCCATATGGCTAAAAAGGCGCGCGGACTTACCAAATCGTTGAATTCGCCCGAACACAGGGCGCTGTGCGAGCTGCTTGTTGCAGCGCGACATAAGGCAGGGCCGACCCAGCATCAGGTGGCAAATCGCCTGAAACGGCCTCAGTCCTTCGTCGCTAAATATGAAGGCGGGGAGCGGCGCAAGTTGCTCTATCGGTGCGGCCAATAAGACCTCCCCTAAGTCCGCCCGTTAGTCCTCCCCTAAGTCCGGAGGCTTACGCCCCGGCCTGTCGGGGTTTCACGAACCGATATGCGAAACGATCGGTTTCGCCCTCGATCAAGGGATCAAACACCTTGATCGAGTGCGCATCGTCCTTGTTTCGCGAGCATGGCGCTTTCCGCGTCCAGTACGAAGCCGGCCGCCTCCACCTCCTCGCGAGCGGATGCAGGCTCAATCCGATGCAGCGACCGGGCGTCGCTCGTGCCCGCCCCGACGGCGGCGGCATGGTCTACGATGATATCCCGTTCCGCACGGCCACAGGCACGGCGCTTCCGGTGGAATGCAGCGCGAAGGTGACCGACTACAACGGCAAGCCCGCAGTGGTGCTCTACATGCGCGATATTACGGAGCG
>JBGTIE010000306.1:0-1690 GCA_041745855.1 Lysobacterales bacterium
GCTACAACCCGCTCGGCGTGCGCATCGGCGGAGCCGGCGGCAAGGGCCGCGCGACCAAGGTTTGGGAGCGGCGCGAATACGCCGATCTGGACGACCGGCGCGAGTTGGGCACGCGCAATTTCCGTCTCGCCCTGCGCAAGCTGCGGCGCTTCGCCCGCGAGGGCGCACCTGAAGTGCTCGACATCGACGCCACCATCGATGGCACCGCGCGCAATGCCGGCTGGCTGGATCTGAACTTCCGGCCGGAGCGACGCAATGCGATCAAGGTCCTGCTGTTGCTCGACATCGGCGGCTCGATGGACCCTTTCGTGCGCCTGAGCGAGACCCTGTTCAGCGCAGCGAGAGCCGAGTTCAAGCATCTGGAACCGTATTACTTCCATAACTGCGTCTACGACCGGGTCTGGAAACATGCCGAACTGCGCGGGGCCGATGCGGTGCCGACCACCGAACTGCTGCATCGTTACAACAGTGACTGGCGGCTGGTCATCGTCGGCGATGCGGCGATGAGCCCCTATGAACTGGTCAGCGCCGGTGGGGCGATCGACCACGTCAACCCGACTTCCGGCGAGGAATGGCTGAGCAAGCTGTTCCAGACCTGGCGCCGGGTCGCCTGGCTCAACCCGATGGCAGAGGCCGATTGGGAGTACATCAGCACGGTGCGCCACATCCGCCACCTGCTCGGGGACCGGATGTTTCCGCTGTCGCCGGAAGGGCTGGCACGCGCGGTATCTCGACTAAAAGCGTGACCGCGGTCACACAATTCAGTGTTTTTTGCCGTTAACCGGCCGAATTGAACCGCTCATGCGGTGTAATCGGTAAAAGCGCTTACACTTCTGTTAAACAGAATCCTGAACGGCGGGATCTGGACACCGGGAGATTGGTCATGCACGACGGCGATAATCCACAGCACTTGCAGTGTCCGGCCTGCGGCTGGAGCGGCGAGATCGAGGATTTCGACCAGGTCAGGATCCCCGGCAGCGTGCTGATTCACTGCCCTAGCTGCGACGCCAATCTCGGCAGCCGTGAGCATGTACTGGAGCACGCCGCCTGAGTTGAGCGTGCGGTCCCGCCCAGGGCCGCCTCAGTTCACACCCGACGCGGAGTCGCCAGTGGCTGCTCGGCATCGCCAGCGGCGGCCGCCGGGCTTGGGGCTGCGGGCTGTTTCGAGCCGTTATTCCATCAAGCACCAAACGTGCCGGACGCACCAGACCACCTCGCGCCAGTAAGGCTGACCCCTACCTTCTTAGCCCTCAGCCCTCTTTCAATCGTCAAGCCCCGATCGCGAGCCGGAAGCCCAAACTCGCTTCGAACGGCAATCCTGACCCCTCAGCCCTGACCCCTCAGCCCTCAGCCCTGCTCTTACGTCATACTTGCATTCCCTTCGGCTGCGGGTCGAACACGCATGAGCGACACCAGATTCTTTGTTGCCCGTGACGGTCAGGAAATCGGGCCGTTCACGCGCAATGAGTTGCTGCGGGCGATCGCCGATGGTCGCTATGGGGCTGGGGACTTCCTCTGGCAGGACAGTGTGGGCGAGTGGCTGCCACTGGAATCGGTCCAGCCCTTTGACCGCCAGATCGGCCAGACCGAAGTCATCGACGTGGTCGAGCCGGCGCCGGCGCCGCCGCAACCGCCGCCGCTCAAGACGCCCCATCCGGACGATGTTCGGATCCTGCGCGGTGCGCCGGTC
>JBGTIE010000307.1:0-1770 GCA_041745855.1 Lysobacterales bacterium
GCGCCGAGCACCGGCGTCCGGGCCCGACCAGCTGGCTCGCGACGCTTGCCGTGGTGGTCATTGGCGCCGCCTTGTGGGTGCTGTTCGCGCTCTATCTGCATGCACGCTGGATCGGTGTGGCGCCGTTTGGCTGAGGCCATGCGCCCGTGCTGACGGTCAGCCGCAGCAGTCGGCTGGAGTACCTCGCCGAGGAGCTGGCGGCATCGCTACAGACCCACCGGCCGGAGTCGGTGCTCAGTCCGCAGACGATCGTCGTCGGCCATCTGGGGATGAAACGCTGGCTGCAGCAGTGGCTGGCGGAGCGGCCACAACACGGCCGACCGCGCTTTGCCGGCAATCTGCACATGCTGCTGCCGAACGAGTGGTTGGAACACTGCATCGAGCAGCTGCGCCAGGGCAGCCAGCCGCAGTTGGCTCTGTTCGGCGAGATCACTTCGTCCGCGCCAAAATCCCCTGCTCCCGCCACTGCAGCCGCCTGGCGCCAGCGTGCGCTGCGCTGGCGCCTGCTGCCCTTGCTGGCGCAATTGCAAGCCGTGGAGCTGCGGGCTTACCTGCATGGCGACGCTGATCCGGACCGACCCGACCCGAGCGCGAATCAGCGCCGCTTCGAGCTGGCCGACCGTGTTGCCGGGCTATTTGGCCAGTATCTGGTCTACCGGCGCGAGGGTCTGATCGACTGGCAGGCCGGCAAGCCCGGCGCACTGGGCGACCATTGGCAGGGCGAGCTATGGCGGCTGGCCGTGGCGGCGATCGGCGAACCGCCTCGGCATCCGCGCGGTAGCGAGTTGCTGAAGATTCTCAAGCAATTGCCGGCCGATCCGGAAACGCCGATGCTGCACGTCTTCGGCATCTCCCACCTTCCGCCCGAAGTGCTCCACGCCCTGATCGCGCTGGCTCAGGTGCGCGCGGTGACGCTGTACTTCCCGGACCCCTGCCGCGAGCTTTGGGAAGACCTGGTCAGCCGGCGCGAGCAACTGCGCGCCGAGCTGGACGGCACGGTCTGGCTGGACATCGGCCATCCGCTGCTCGCCTCACTCGGCCGCCGTGGTCAGCACTTCACGTTGCAGCTGAACTCGCTGGACGAGGCGCTCGAGCGGCGTGACCCGCAAGACGAAATTGATGCCGACGACAGCGTGCCAGCCGCCGGCTTGCTCGGCCGCGTGCAGGCCAGCATCCGCACCCTGCAGCCCAAGCACGTAGCCACCGTGACGGCCGATACCCTGTCGCCGATGGACGACCCCTCGCTGCGCGTGCACGCCTGCCATACCCGCCTGCGCGAACTGGAAGTGCTGCGTGACGCCCTGCTCGATCGGCTGGTTTCGCTGCCCGATCTGGAGCCACGCCAGATCGTCGTGATGGCACCGAACATGGCCGAGTACGCCCCACTGCTGGCGGCGGTATTTGGGGAGCCGGCACGGCAGGGCGAAATGCTGCCCTATCACCTTGCCGATGTACCGCTGCGGCTCAGTCACCCCTTGCTGGCCAGCTTTGCCGAGTTGCTTGACCTGCCCAGCCAGCGCATCAGTCGTTCGCAGGTGCTGGCCCTGCTCGCGTTGCCGGCCGTGATGCGCGCGCTGGAGCTCGACGACGGCCAGCTGCGCGCGCTGGAACGCTGGCTCGACCGCTGTCACGTCGCGTGGGGGCTGGACGGCCCGATGAAGGCCGACTTCGGCGCCGCGCCGGAATACATGCACAGCTTCGCCTTCGCCGTCGACAGGATGGCGGCCGGCGTCCTGCTTGGCGTCGAAGCGCCCGACACCCTGTTGCCGC
>JBGTIE010000308.1:0-10404 GCA_041745855.1 Lysobacterales bacterium
GAACAGCGCGAGGCCGACGATACCGGCGGCGAGACCAGCCACGGCAAACCGATGGCGGCGCACCAGCTTGCCGATCTGGTAGCGCAGTGTCGGTGCTTGCGCGCGCACCGGCAGGCCGCGCAGGTGACGGTCGAGGTCGTCGCCCAGTTCTGCGACCGAGGCGTAGCGCCGTGCCGGCGTCTTGGCCATCGCCATCTGCACGATGCGGTCCAGATCACCCTTCAGCAGTCGCCGTAATCGCTGTGGTGGCTCGATCCAGCTCTCGCCGGCGTGGGCGGACGGCCGCGGTGGCTCGCGTTCGGCGAGGATGCTGAGCGCCTGCATGGCATCACCCGTGGGCAGCTCGAATGGCCGTTGGCCGCAACACAACTCGTACAACATTACGCCGAGCGCGTAGACGTCGGACAAGGTCGTCGGCGCGCCGCCGGCGAGTTGCTCGGGGCTCGCATACTCGGCGGTGAACGGTCGCGCCGCGGCAGTGACGGTGGCCGGACCGTCGCCGCGCGACGGATCGAACAGACGGGCGATACCGAAGTCGACCAATTGCACGCTGCCATCCGGCGTCACCAACACATTGCCGGGTTTGAGATCGCTGTGCACGATGAGGTTCTGATGTGCATGCTGCACTGCCGCGCAGGTGGTCCGCAGCAGTTGCAGGCGCTGCGCCAGCGGCAACCCATGCTGACGAGCGTATTGGGTCAGCGGAACCGCGCCGTCGAGATAGGGCATCGCGATGTAGAGCCGACCGTCGTCGGTCACACCGGCGTCGATCAAACGGCAGATATGCGGGTGCTCGAGCATCGCCAGAATCTGCTGCTCGCGCCGGAAACGCAGTTGCACCTCCCGATCGGCACCGCCGTACGCCAGCTTCAGCGCCACCTGCCGGCTGACGCTGCCTTCGACGCTCTCGGCCACATAGACCACGCCCATGCCGCCCGCCGCCAGCGGGCGCAGGACGCGCCACGATCCTATGCGTTGACCGACCAGCGGATCGGTCTGAGTGTCGCGGCGCAGCACCAAGCCGCCGGCAGGCTGTGCCATGAACTCGGGTGCATCTTCCAGCTCGGCAACCAGTGCCAGCGCCTCGTTGCGCAGCGCCTCATCGCCGGGACACAAGGCATCGAGCAGCGCCTGACGGCGGGCGGGCGGGGTTGATGCCAGCGCCTCGACGATCTGCGATAGCCGCTCCCAGCCGTTCGAGTCCAATGGACCGCCCCAGTCGCGAAAAAGCCAGGCGATTGTATACCGGCTGAAGCCAGAGACACTCAAAAGTGGTGGGACGGTGCGAGTCAAACTGATGTGGTCGTGGGCTCTTGCCCACTGTAGGAGCCAGCCTGCTGGCGAATAGAGGGCCGCAGGCCCGCCGACGGCGCAGCCGGCGAGATGTTTCCCTTCGCCCAGCGGGCAATTGGCGAGGACAGCGTAGAGTGGTCGAAGAGCAAAAGCGAAAAAACAACCGCGCAAAAGCAAGAGCTTCGCCAGCAGGCTGGCTCTACGGGAGCAAGAGCAAGGGCAAGAGCAACAGCAAGGGCAAGAGCAACAGCAAGGGCAAGAGCAAGAGCAAGAGCAAGAGCAAGAGCAAGAGCAAGAGCAAGAGCAACAGCAAGGGCAAGAGCAAGGGCAAGAGCAAGGGCAAGAGCAAGGGCAAGAGCAAGAGCAAGGGCAAGAGCAAGGGCAAGAGCAACAGCAAGAGCTTCGCCAGCAGGCTGGCTCCTACAGAGAGCAAGAGCTAGAGCAACGGCAACCGCAAGAGCAAGAGCAAGAGCAAGAGCAAGAGCCCCACCACATCAGTTTGACTTGCACCCCGCCGGGGCAAGAGTGCTGGTCCGAAGAGCACTGGGACACAGAAGAGCACTGGGACAGACCGATTTTCCCGGGCCGGCCGCGACGACCGGCGCTTCGGGGCCGTTGCGAACGTGATCCGGGGGTTTCGAGTGGCTTGCGGGAAGGCCAGCACCCGCACCGCGTAGTGAGGCGACTTTCGAGGCGTCCGGCACCACTTTTTCCGACCTACGGTGTCAGAAGTGCTTGATCCGCTGAAGAAAAACTCTCAAACTCGGCTTGAGGCGGTGCCCGATATCACGTTTGGACAGAGGTGAACATGTCGCTTATTACCTCAGAACTGACGTCTACCAGTAGTCGGGTGGCTTGAAGCGTCGTCATGGAATCCAGCAGCAACTCGAAATGGGCAGCTTTTTTCGGCGGTGCAACCGTAGTTGCGTCCCTTCTCCTGGTGGCGTGGGAAATCAGACAAAACACGGTCGCGCTATCGGCACAGGCACTGCAGGATTTGAACGCCATGGCGAACGATATCCTGCTCACAGCCGCGGAGAGCGACCAACTATCGGACGTACTCGTAAAAGGCGATGCAGATCTCTCTTCGCTATCGGCCGGGGAAGCCAGGCAGTATTGGACCTACAACTACGGATTGATCAATTCACTAGCCGCTGCTCATGGTTTCTATCAGAGAGGAATTATCAACGAAGAGGATTATTCCGGGTGGCGCACATATACCTGCGATTATCTGGGGGCGCTCTCAATCCAGATAATCTGGGAAAAAGACAAGGCCACGTTCAGAGAAGATTTCAGCGCTTATGTCAAGAAAGAATGCAGCTTGTGAGAGCCGAACTCTGCGAAACTGGCATGACCTTAGAATGAACCGAATGCTGTTGGCTGCACGGCGCTTTCCCCGTCGTTGGGCGCGATGAACAGGCGCGCGCGCTGGGTAGTCGTTGTCGCGCTTGGTAGCCCATTGCTCTATATCGCTTGGTGGCATGTCAGTTTCGTTCTGGTGTTCTGGCTTATCGGCGGCACAATTGAGGCAACCACGTATGCGAGGTATGTCAAGGATTTCCTATTTGGGCCAGGACTGGAGATTCCTTCCTACATCCAGTTGGCTGCCATCCTCTTTACAGTTCTCACCATCATTTGCTTCTGGGTAATCTCCTGGAGTACCAGCAGTCATGATGCGCAGCAACAAGACCAGCCACCCGGACGGGGCTAGTAGCCAGCGAGGAGAACAGGGGCAGACGGACAGCGTGGACCCGCTCACGCGGCGCCTGGCTCTGGCCGCTGCCATTCGGATCGAACCTGTGTGCTGATAGTATCTAGCCCGAATATTTCATAAACCTACTACTGCGGCCGCCAATCATCACGTCGTGGCGTGGTCTGCTCTGCTCCCGTTTGCCGGCTCAACGTAGAGCAAACTACGCCTTCACCGTCAAACAGTCCGCGGACCGCACCACGACGCGCCCTTGGCGGCCTCGCTACGCAGGTTCATGAAACATCCGGGCTAGTAGGCCGATCAACCTCGCCAGGATGCCATGATCCGCTGCACTTCCTGCTGAACTTCACGGCGGGCCTGGGCACGTTCCAGCCCACTGGCGAGCAGTTGGTCATAGCGCGTTTCACAGTGCCGCACATGCGCGGCAGTTGCCAGTGCCACCGCCTCGGCCTGCAGCGCCTTGGCGGATGCGCTGCGGCCGATGCGATCGCTGTACTTGCGACAGGCGTGTTCGGCAATGGCATGCTCGCGACCTGCCGGCGCGTTCGGGTACAACTCGCGAACGCGCAAGGCGAACCGTGCGACGTAGGCGCGATCGAGCTCGTCGCGGCGGGCTGCTTCGCGATCCCGCCGCAGCTCACGCGCGTCGCTATCTGACAGACACTCGGCCTCGGCTCGAATCAGCGCCGCCTCCTCGATCAGCAAGCCCTGGCGCTCATAGCGCTTGCGCGCCCGGCTCCATTTCAGGACCACCGCCGCCAGTGTCGAGTGCTTGCGTGCCCGACGTGTCAGTGCGGCATCGCCGGAAGGTAGGAACAGCAGATGACCCAAGTCGGCGCAATCCAGGCAAGCGGCATGGCCGTTGCCCGTCAGCGTGATCCAGGCCTTCGACCCCAGATCCTCCTTGCACTCGTCGCAAGTGGAATCCTTGCTGGAAATGAAGATTTTCAGCTCGGCGGACCGAGTTTCTCCCATCGCCTCAATCTCCTGGCAGATTGACGTCCAGCAAGATCACATCGTCTCCATCAGCGTCGCGACTTCGGCGCTGGAAATTGGCCGACCAACACTGAGGGTAAGCAATCCTGTTTGCGCGCTGGGCTGGAACGTGGAGCCTTGCGACGAGACCTCCCTGGCCTGGAGGGCGATATCCGTCAGCTCGCTGATGAGCTGCCCGACGCTGATCACGCGCTTCTTTGCGATGGCTTTCAGCTGCCGGTGCTTGGCTTCCGGTAGATCAACGGTGGTCCGCATGAGCATCATCCGCATCAGTTGAATCACGTGCATCATATAGCACCAATATGCGGATGACTTCGTCGCCATGCCGCTCGTCGGACCGGAGCGATGCTGTTCGCGCTGCCGGACTCCGTCGAGCGCTTGACCAAGGTGAACCGCCGTACCGCCTCGGAAAGGCTCAGCACGCCCTCGTCGCGCACCCCTGGTTCGTCCGTCTCCTCGGGTTGGAACGAATCCAAAGCGGTGCAGAGCACCGCACTCCAAAGGCGCTGCGCGCCATCAACGGCGTTGCGCAACTTTGGACTGCGGCGCTCCGCGCCGCTTTGGATGCTCTTCGGCACTGCGCCAAACTTGATCCAGGAGCGGCAGCAAGCTGCCAAGGGCAGAGCGGTAGCAAGCTACCGCACTCCATATTGGCTCAGCGCAGCGGTGATCTCCGCTCCCGCCTTGGCGGCTGGACTGACCACCCGAAAGCAGCCTTCCGTGGTCGAGCGACTTGCAATCACGACGTTGCTCAGGTCATTGCCGCAGATCGGTCCGTTGGCCAGCGCGGACTTGATCGCGCGCAAGCCGGCACTGGCATTGGCGCTGCGAAAGTACAGGTGCATCGCCTCGTCCTGATCATAGGCCCAACGATCGGCGACGACGAAACCGTTGCTCAGGCGCTCGATCGTTTCCGGGATCAGGACGGCCAGGTCGGTGTCGGGATTGGCCAGTTCCGACGAGTTCAGGACGATCACGAACTGGCTGGCGGCAGATTCCGGGTTGTCCGTCCGCGCGCAGTGTATTTCCAGACCAGAGCAGCTGAAGCGCAGTTCGCCCTGGCTGGCGAAATCGAACATCACGAGCCACTCGTCATCCGCGTTCTGTTCGATCAAGGTGTCCCAGGTCATCGGCATGCCGCTGGCGCGCGCACCGTAGTTCAAATCGACCTTCAGCCCGTGCACCATCCGGGCGACCAGTATCCAATCCAGATTCACGCCCTGAACGTGCGCGGACAAGCTCAGTTCGATGTCTGTGTTGTTCTGAGTCCAGGCGATCCCCCGCAGATGCACATCGCAGCGCGGCATCTGCGCCAGATCGAATGCCTCGCCAGCGTGCACGCGGCGCATCAGTTCGACGTTTTGATCCAGTCGCGAGTTCAGGTGAGGCATGGCGGGATCTCTGTTTCGATCGGCGTGTTGGCGATCTTGCCGTACTGAGCAAGCCAGGTGGAGGCGATGCGTGCGCGCATCGTGCCGCTGGGTGGCGTCGACCTGGACCTGCCTGCGCGCGAACCCCTGCGCGAGCCACCCGGGTTCGGCACATGATCATCCTCGACACCAACGTGCTCTCGGAAGTGCTGCGGCCGATACCTGAAGGGCAGGTGCTAGCCTGGCTAGCCGGGCAGTGGCGTGCAGCAGTCTTCACCAGCACCATCACCCGCGCCGAAATCCTCTACGGAATACAGACCCTTCCCGCTGGCCAGCGCAAGGAAGGCTTGCGACAAGCCGCAAGAGGCATTCTCGATCAGGACTTTGCCGGACAGGTCCTGGGCTTTGACAGCGATGCCGCCAACGCATTCGCCATCATTGCCGCGGAGCGGCACGCTGCCGGACGGCCCATCAGCCAGTTTGACGCCATGATCGCCGCGATCACCCGCTCCCGCGGCGCCAGCCTCGCCACCCGCAACGTGAAGGATTTTGCAGGTTGCGGTATCAGCCTGATCAACCCGTGGGAGAGTGTGGCGTAGGCATCGACTTACGAGGCGTACGGAAAAGTCCCTGCCCAGCCCACCGAGCCCCAGCCGGGCAATCGATTTCCGGAAACGTTCCGCGTTGGTCCATCCTCGCACGGCCACAGGGCGAGCGTAGCCGCAGACCACAGCTTGCGTGTTCAACGGCGTGGTTGCACACTCGGGGCGACCATGCACAAGCCGGAAACCACGTGCCGATCGACTCAATCCATATGCGTGATATGCGGCCATCGGCGGCGTTGAAACGACGCCGGTTGCCGTCGATTAGCTATTCGCCATGACCCGAATCTTCTGGCCGATCTTGCTACTTCTTGCGGGCTGCTTCGGGGGCATGCGGCACGAGTTCGGTGCCAAGCACCCTGAGGGTGAGTTGCTGGCTACGTCCTGCGTAGCCGTAAGGAGCTTCGCTCCTGAGCTGCGCTCTGCCCCTGGGTTGCATGGTCCCGATTCATTCGTCGGCTACTACGACTATGGCCCAGGTATGCCTCGCGGCTATGTCTTCTTGGTGGCACCGGTGAACATGGATTCATTTGGTTCCGTAGGCCAGTTGCTTCAATCGGCGGATCCAAGGCAAAGATCCTTTTGGTTAGAGGCAAAGCTCCTCAATGGCGGTCTCAACTCCAATACATCATTTGAAGCCTTAGTTCCGCCAAAACAGCACAGCCCATCGCCCCGGTCGATCATTGTGGAGCGGGAAGCGGTGCTCGTTCGCGGGTCCCTTCACGAGGCTTGCGGAAAGCACTACCTTGTTGCAGTCCAAGGCAACCCATTCGGAGTTGAGACGACCTCCGAATGGCCAAAGATTCGTGAGGGGTACGAGCTTTTCAGATCCAATCTCCAATGGCCGCCGTAGGCATGGCTAACGAATTCATTCAAGCCGACGCCGCTTCGCGGCGCGGCTCAATTCAGGCGTTGACCTCATGACCGGCATGCAACTCTGGTTTCGCTCAACGGCGTTCGACATCCAGCCGGGCGAGGCTGAGGAGACCAATCCGTTGTGCTTCGGCAAGCACCTTGCTACTTGGCTAAGCGAACGACTGCGCGCCGAGGGCGTACTTGTCGAGCCGCTCATCCCTGAAGACTGGGGTTGGTGCATCGTGACTCAGCGCAGGCCATTCTTGCTTTGGGTGGGGTGCGTCAACGTGCATGACTACGACAAGACTAAACCCGGTGACCCGCCGCCCCGAGGTGACGAAGTTGTCTGGTCATGCATCGTCGAGGCAGAGGTGCCGCTTCTGAGCAAATTCTGGCGGCCGCCCTCCACTGAGGCCGCAGCCTCAAGCCTGTTTGCTCAGGTTCAACGCATAATCTTTGCAGAGCCGCAGAACCATTTGTGCGAAAAACCGTGAGGTCTAACGAATAGGGATAGATCGCGCGTAGCCGCGATCTTATCCCGCGTTGAACAAGCCCGGGCTTGCGGGGTGGAGTCATCTATCAAGGTAGGTGACCGGCACACGGTGGCGACATGGCTGGGCTGCGGATCGACCGAATCGACCCGCAAGTTTGCAAGCGCAACCGTCGGGCCGGCGCAGCGTTTGGCCAACGGTGCGCATCGCGGTCTACCAGCACGGACAGCACATCGGCGGCCGTGAACGCTGAGCACGCGCGGTTATCAGTGCCCGTCCGGCGCGCAGCGCCTTTGGAGTGCGGCGCTCCGCGCCGCTTTGGATGCTCTTCGGCAGAGTTCATCGAATGGATCTCCGCTCACCCTGAATCGGGAGCCATCATCGCGGGACGCGGCGGAAGGTACGTTGGGCAACTACTGGGCAGGGCAAGAGCGGCGGCGCTCGAGTCATCTACTTCTTGCACTCCGATGAGACCGTCGGGTTGCTCATCGTCTACAAAAAGGCGCAATTCGACAATCTGGCAGCTGCATTCCTCGCTCAACTACGTAAGGCGGTACAAGATGCTCTCTGAACTTGAGAAGTTTCAAGCTGATCTGCTTCAGTCGGTGAAGCAGATGCGGCGTGGTCAGGCCGTGCGGGTTACGAAGGTCAAGTTGCCGGCTGCAGCTGAAGCGCGTGCCAAGACTGGTCTGTCGCAACAAGACTTTGCCAGCCTTCTGGGCGTATCGGCACGGACTCTCCAGGACTGGGAGCAGGGTCGCCGCGAACCAACCGGGGCGGCCAAGACGCTGCTTCAGGTTGCCGCCACGCACCCGAAAATCCTACTTAGCCTCCCGCGTTGACGTCTTGCGGCATGCTCGGACGATGGTAAGGGGCGGAAAGAACTGCCGCGTAGCGGCTTACTTGAACTATGTGCTCAACCGGACCGTCGGGGACATGTTACGTTCAAACCAATCCGTCTCGGCCCTCGGCCGGTTAGCACGGCGTTAGGCACATGAGGAGAGTTCATGGATCTCCAACAGCTTGAAATGCGGAAAGTCAATGAGCCCGCCGGTGGCACATCACTTTTGATGAAGTGCCTGCTCGCGGCGGCAATGGGATTAGCCTCCGCAAATCTCGTCGCAGCCGAGCCTGTCTGGCGAGTCGTGCATGGCTGGCCGGCGTTACCGGAAGGCCGCGTACTGGGTTCAGTGTCAGGCGTTGGCATCGATACGGCGGGCAACGTCTTGGTTTTCCATCGCGCGGGACGCGTCTGGCCCGCCTCTGATCAACTCGACACCGCACCAATCGTCGGCACTACGGTGTGGATACTCGACGCGAACAGTGGCGCGCGCATCGGCGAATGGGGTGCCAACGCCTTTGCGATGCCGCATGGCTTGACCGTCGACGCACACGACAACGTCTGGCTGACCGATGTAGCGCTGCACCAAGTGTTCAAGTACACAGCGGATGGAAAGCTGCTGCTCACGCTTGGCGAACGCGGCGTGCCGGGAGACGACGCCGGGCACTTCAACCGCCCGACCAAGGTCGCGGTGGCGAAGGACGGAAGCTTCTACGTCGCCGACGGCTATCGCAATGCGCGCGTCGCAAAGTTCTCACCGAACGGCGAGTTCCTCATGCAATGGGGCGCAAAAGGTACGGGGCCCGGCGAGTTCCAGACGGTGCACGGCATCGCGCTCGACGCACAAGGCAATGTCTATGTCGCCGACCGCGAAAACATGCGGGTGCAGGTATTCACCGCAGACGGCGAGTTCCTGCGCCAGTGGAAGAGCGAGGCGCTGGGGCGGCCGTACGGCGTAGTTTTAGCCAGCGATGGCACAGCGCTTGTTGCCGATGGTGGCGACCAACCCAGCGATCCACCCGACCGTTCCGCCCTCGTGGTACTGCACGCCGATGGCAGCGTTGCCGAACGCGTCGGTCGCTGGGGCAACTACGATGGCCAATTCATGATGGCGCACGACCTCGTCCTCGGCCGCGACGGCGCAGTCTATATCGGCGACATTCAGGGCAGACGCGTGCAAAAGTTCGTCAAGGTAGCCGAGTAGGCTCTAGCGTCACTCGTGTTTTCCCGAGTGCAACTCGGGGTTCCGATGCACGCTGACGCTTCGTGTGGGGACGCGGCCGCCGGCGCGAAAGGGTTGGTGCGAAAGCCGTGGCGTCACGCGCGCCGGGACCGCGCTACTTCCAACCGAGGGGCTTTGCGCTTCGGACACGAACCAAAGCGCGCTGCGCGGGAATTACGGATGTGAGCTCGCGATCTTCATTCTCGGCTTTCTGCGTGACCGGCCTCGGCGCGCTCTGCCAGCAGGTCGGCCACCACGCCGCTGGGTTTGTTGGCACCGTACAGCGCATTGACCCAGTCCGGCAACGCCCGCGCCGTTGCGGGCGCGCTTGGTTCGAGACTGGCCTTCATGAGGATCAGCCGAACTTGCTCCTCCATGCTGGTACCTGCCCGCGCCGCACGCAGGCGCAATCGATCCCGGACCTGATCAGGCAAATTGCGAACGGTAAGCACGGCCATGATCGATGTTCCGAGGGCTTGGACGGGTCAGGTTAGTACTGAAGGCAGTGACTGCAAACAAACAAGGCATCAGTTGACGTCAGTTGCCCGGGCAATCACAAGCCCTCCGGGAACAGCCGCCGCTCACGGCGCGCGATGCAGTGGGAGTGGGCGCGACGAGCAATCCAAGAGCGCCGGCCGCCTCGCGCTGGCTGTTGCGGGGCGCAAATCGTGGTTTGGCGGGCGCGAGGAACCGGCCTACGAGAGCCGCGCAATCGGTGGTCTCGGGGTTGGCGTTTATTGGCGTCGGGCTCACGAGGCGACCCTCCACAGCCGGTGAGACCGCGATGGAGAAGGCGTTGTTGTTCAGCACGGCGGCGCGGTCACATCGGCCTACTTCCTTCGATGACTCGCACTCCCAGTTCCCCGGCCCCGCAAGCATGCGATCATCTCGCCCATGAGCCCGGTTGCCCTCGCCATCCCTGCCCTTGTCGCCTATGGCCTGTCCGCCTGGTGGTCGGTCAGCGGCATGCGTCGGCATCCGCAGCAGGTGCCGTGGGCCGGGCTGGCGCTGGCTGCGGTCGCG
>JBGTIE010000309.1:0-7383 GCA_041745855.1 Lysobacterales bacterium
GTCAGCGGCAGCACCCGGCCGCCACTGGCCAGGGCCTGATAGAGCTGGGCGACCTGTAGCGGTGAGAGCTCGACCGCGCCGAGCAGCGCCGACGGTAGCGGTTCGCCGATCGGCACGCCGAGGTTGGCGAGCAACTCGCCAAAAGCCGGCAGTCCCAGTTCCATCCCCAGCCGCGCGGTAGCCTGGTTGTAGGAGCGGGCCAGCGCTTCGATCAATAGCACGTCGCCGTGCGCCTTGCGGTCGAAATTGCGCGGCTCCCAGCGTTGACCGGTGGGCAGGCGGTAGCTAACCGCGGCGTCGGAGATCTGGCTGGCCAGGTTGTAGCGCTGCGGTTGCGACAAGGCAAGCAGGTAGACGAAGGGCTTGAGCAGCGACCCGACCTGGCGCTGCGCGGTCACGGCGCGGTTGAAGCCGGGCATGCGTGGTTGGCGGCCACCGACCAGGGCGAGAATTTCGCCGTCGGCGGCGCGCGTCAGAACGATCGCGGTCTCCAGCGTCCCGCCAGAGTCAATTCGTTCCATGCCGGTTTCGATCGCGCGCTCGGCCAGTCGCTGGGCGTAGGGATCCAGGGTGGTCAGCACCGTCAGTCCCGCACTGGCGAGCGCTTCGGACGGATATTCCCGGGTCAGCTGGCGCTGGACCAGGTCAATGAAGGCCGGGTGCCGCTCGCGTGCCGCCGCCGGTCTCGGCGCAATGCCCAGCGGCAAGGCCTGGAAGCGCTCACGGCTGTTCTCGTCGATCAGTCCGGTCTCGGCGAACTGACGCAGCACCAGATTGCGCCGAGTCATCGCCCGCTCCGGATGTCGTCGTGGATCGTACAACGACGGTCCCTTGACCAGACCGATCAGCAAGGCGTGCTCGGCGGCTTCGAGTTCCTCCAGCGGACGGCCGAAATAGAACTCGGCCGCGGCACCGAAACCCTGCACCGGCCTGCTCCCCAATTGCCCGAGGTAGACCCGGTTGAGATAGGCCTCAAGGATCTCGCCCTTGTCGAAGCGGGAATCGATCACCAGCGCCAGTCCCATTTCCTTGAGCTTTCGCTGCAAGGTGCGCTCGCGAGTCAGCAGTGTGTTCTTGACCAGTTGCTGCGTCAGAGTCGACCCGCCCTGGACGAGTTCACGGGAGCGCAGATTGGCGAGGGTCGCCCGGATCATCCCGGTCGGATCGATGCCATGATGCTTGCCGAACTTGCGATCCTCGACCGCCTGGATGCCGGCGACCAGGAAAGCCGGAAACTCGTGCAGGGGCAGCGGCCGGCGTTCTCCAGGATCATCCAGATAAAGGGTGCCGATCAGCGCCGGATCGATCCGCTTGAGCGCCCGGGTCGTACCGGCCAGATCGCTCAGTTGCTGCAGCTTGTTGGCCGCAAAGCGCAGCTCCAGCCGCTCGGCCGCCTCTTCCCCATCATCGAAGCGAAAGGCGCGGCTGTAAACCCGCAGGCGGTCCGTGCCGAGTTGGACGTAACTGCCCGGCTGGCGCAGTTCAGGGTCGTTGCGATAGCGCGCGGCTTCCAGCTCGGACAAGGCGGCCTGGAGACTCAAGGGCATGCCGGGATGGAGTTCCAGCGGGCGCGCATAGACCCGACTGGGCTCGGGCAGGCGCGCCAGGTCGAAACGCTCGTCGACGATGCGGTTCAGATAGACCCAGCTCAGCGGCACGAAGCCGAGTACGCAGCCGGTACCCAACAGGAGCAATCGCCATGTCCAGCGCCAAACCATCGATGCCGCAACTCGCTATGGACCGGGGGTGGAAGTGTAACTGCATCGATGCGGGCGCCCGTCGGGCAATGCGGCGCACAGATGACCGACGCTCTGCCGCCGGTGCCGGTCGGGCAGTCGTGGGGTGCGAGTCAAACTGATGTTTCGGAGGGTCTAATGGTTCTAGGGCTCAGGGCCCCGGGCCCAGGGCCAGCAAGGTCAAGAACCGACTCAAGGCGAGTCAAATTACGATGGCTACGCGTGACCTCCATACTCGCCTCACGTTGGCTCTGGACTGGGCCCTGAGCCCTGGGCCCTGGGCCCTGAGCCCTGAGCCCTGGGCCCTGGGCCCTGAGCCCTGAGCCCTGAGCCCTGGGCCCTCAGGCCTTTGCAGGTTCCTCAAGACATCAGTCTAACTGGCATCCGCAGTCGTGCGCACAGGTGACACAAACGGCGCGGCAAAACATAATGGCGGGCGATCGTCCACGGTCCCATCCATGCCGGACGAGCGTGGCGCCCTCAGGAGCAGTACTGCTCCAGGTGCAACAGGCCCAGTTGCAGCCAGTTCGCGATTGGTTCGGCGGACGCTCGCCAAAGCGGCCTGCCAGGCCTCGCAGCAAGGATGACCAGGGAAGGAAGGATTTCGATCTCGATGAACAAGAAGCGGTCGCGGCTGACGACCCGACGCAGTAACTCGCCGGCGGTGCTGGTATGGGTGCGGGACGAACTGGACCACGACGCCTTGCGCTCGCTGTTGAGCGCCAGTCTCCCGGACCAACCCTGGACCATCGAAACGGTTGCTGCCAAGGACTGGCGCGCCGCGTTGGGGGCCGCCGCGGATTTGTCCGAAGCGCAGGAATTGCTGTGGTTCGAGCAATTGCCGGAGAGTTTGCCGGTGTATTGGCTGGATCGCTTGCGGGAGGCCTGGCCGGCTGCCGGCGACGCCCTTACCTGTGTGGGTGCAAGCCTGACCCTGCCGCCGGAGCTCACCGCCGATCGCGGCGCGGCGAGCATCGACAACCTTTGTGCCTTGCTCGGGCGCGGCCGCTGCTGGCCGCTCGACCCGGAAACGCCGGCGGCGATGGTCTACAGTCGCGGCGGCAGGCCAGCGGGGCGGTTGACTCTCAGTTGCCTGGAGCAGCTGTACCTGCCGTTTCCGGCCCGTCCCGAACCGCCTGCATCGGCGGTCTTCGACCTGCTGGCCGAACTTCGTTCCCGTTGGCCGGCCGCTGGGCCTGAGTTCCAGTCGAGCTACCCTGGCGTGGATGGGCGGCCGGTGGTGTTGCACGTCCTGCATGAATGGGGCGGCGGCATCGAGCGTTTTGCCCAGGATCTGGCGGGCGCCGACGACAGCCGGATCTACCTGGGCTTGCGCACCCGCGGCCGCTGGTCCAGTCGCTGTTATGGCGAAGCGCTGGAACTGTGTCTGCTGCCGAGCGGCATGCCGCTGCGACGCTGGCCGCTGGTGCCGGCAATCGGCAGCGCCAGCCTGGGTCATCCGGGCTACCGCCAGATCCTGAAAGACATCGTTAGCGAGTTCGGGGTGGCCGGTGTACTGGTCAGCTCTATGATCGGCCACAGTTTGGATGTGCTGGCGCTGGATTTGCCGATCCTGGTCGTAGGCCATGATTACTTCCCACTGTGGCCCGAGCTGCATTGTAACTTTGGCGACCAGAAGCAGCGCTTCGATGCCCGCAGCCGGCGCCAGGCGGTGCTCGCTCACGCCGGTGACGGCTTGTTTGGCGAACGTGATCCGGACTTCTGGCAGGCGCTTTATCAGAGCTATGCCGGGCACCTGCTCAGCGACCGGGTCCAGTTGGTGGTTCCCAGTCTTTCGGTACGCCACAACCTGCAGCGAATGATTCCCGAACTGGCCGACAAGTCGGTCGCGGTGGTGCCGCACGGCCTGCGCCAGTGGCCGGGACCGCTGCCCGCGATCGAGCCTGATTTCAAGCAATCCCCCCTGCGCTTGCTGGTGCTCGGACGGATCGATGGCGGCAAGGGCCTGGAGCTGCTGCGCGGTGCCCTCCCCGAACTGACCCGTTACGCCGACCTGCACCTGCTCGGCTGCGGCAAGGCGGGGGAGGAGTTGTTCGGCGTATCAGGAGTGCATATCGAGCTGGACTATCCGAACTCCGAGCTGCCCCAGCGGCTGGCTCGAATCAAGCCGCATGCGGCGCTGTTGCTGTCGACCGTGGCCGAGAGTTTCAGCTATACGCTGTCGGAGTTGTGGAGTCTGGGCGTGGTGCCTATCGCCACCCGTACCGGCGCGTTTGCTGAGCGAATAATCGAAGGACAGACGGGTCTGCTGTTCAGCCCCGACGCGCGCGCGCTGGTCGACATCGTCCGCAATGTGGCGCGGGACCGGACAACCTTGCGCGGTCTGCACAACTGTCTGGCAGGGCATCGCCAGCGGCTTACTTCGGACATGGCCGAAGACTACCGAGCCATCCATGTTCTGCCACCCAGATCCCGGCAAATTGCCTGGGGCCCCGGCGACGCCGACGATGTGGCGATGGTGGAACTGCTGGATCAGACGCTCGCGCTGCGCACGCAGACACAACTATCCGCCGCTCGTGTGCAACAGCAGCAGGTCGAACTGGATCGACGCGCCGCCTGGGGTTTCGCACTCGACCGGCAGTTGCAGGAACGGACGCGCTGGGCCAGATCGCTGGAGCAACAGTTCCAGGCAGCGCGCGAGCAGTGTGCCGGTTTGCAGCAACACGCGGAGGATGTGGAACAGCAGACCCGCCAGCAGTTGACCGTGATGGAAGGTGCGCTGGCCGAAAGCGAACTGAGACGTCGTCAGCTGCGCGATCGCGCGCGGGAGCGCCTGCGCGAGGAGCGGCGCCTCGTACGCAGTCTGGCCGAGCAGCTGGCCGACATCGCCGAAGACGTACGCCGTACCGTCAGCGAACAACATCGGCGCGAGCGTGACTTTCTGGCCCAACTGCAGACGGTGGAATCCAGCCGCGTCGAACTCACCAACCAGCTTGCGCGGTCGGAGGCGCAACGGGAAGAACTGATCAGCAGCAGCAGTTGGCGGCTCACCGCCCCGATCAGAGTGCTCTCGCGCGCGCTGCGCCAGCTGGCTCCCGGAACGGCTTTCCGGCTGCGCCGGTTGCGCGGATTGCTGTTGCGGCTGGAGTCTTCGCTGCGCAGCCGAGGCTGGCGCGGGACCTTGGGTCGAATCCGCGACGAGTTACGCCGACGAACGCCCGAACCCCCGGCGGTGCAGGCGCCGCAACCCGAAGAGCAGTTCGAGCGGCTGATCGTGCCGTGCGCGCAGTCACCGCTGGTCAGCATCATCATTCCGGTTTATGGAAAGCTGGCCTATACCGTCACTTGTCTGAAGAGTCTTGCGGCCGAAAGCAGCAGCTTCGGGATAGAAGTCATCGTGGTCGACGACTGCTCGCCGGATGACAGCTTTGAAAGCCTGCGCAAGGTCGAAGGCATACGGCTGATCCGCAATGAGCTCAATCTCGGATTCATCGGGGCTTGCAATGCCGGCGCGGCGCTTGCCCAGGGCGACTATCTGTGTTTCTTGAATAACGATACCGCAGTCCAGCCGGGATGGCTGGATGCCTTGATGGGCACTTTCGAACAGTTCCCGGATTGTGGCCTGGTTGGCGCCAAGTTGATCTATCCGGATGGACGCCTGCAGGAGGCCGGCGGGATCATCTTCAACGACGGCGCTGGCTGGAACTATGGTCGCTTCGACGACCCGAACGACCCGCGCTATGACTATCCTCGAGAAGCCGACTACTGCTCTGGCGCGGCGATCGTGCTGTCGCGGGAGCTGTTCACTGAGCTCGGCGGTTTCGACATGCATTACGCCCCGGCTTATTACGAAGACACGGATCTGGCCTTCAAGGTGCGCGCGCGTGGATTGAAGGTCTATTACCAGCCGGCGTCGCGGGTGGTCCACTACGAAGGCATATCCAGCGGCACCGATACCAGCAGCGGGATCAAACGCTTTCAACCCATCAACCACGAAAAATTCAAACAGCGCTGGGCAGACGATCTGCAGCACCAGCCAGCACATGACGGCCAACTGGTACGCCTGAGCTGCGAGCATCGGGTCGCCGGCAGAATTCTGCTCATTGATGCGACCACACCCACGCCCGACCAGGATTCAGGTTCGGTGCGCTTGATGAATTTGCTCCGGCTGCTGGTCCAGGAGCAGTGGAAAGTCGTGTTCTTCGCCGACAACCGCGCCCATGTGCCGACATACACCGATGCGGTCAAGGCATTGGGTGTCGAGGCGCAATACTATCCCTGGTTAAGCGACCCGGTCCGGTTCTTTCGCGAGCGCGGTCACGAATTCGATGCCGTGCTGATATGCCGTCATTACATTGCCAGCAACTACCTCAAGCTGGTGCGTGAGCATTGCCCTCGCGCGCGCTTCATCTTCGATACCGTCGATCTGCATTATTTGCGCGAACAACGAGCGGCCGGGGTAGCCGGCGACGACGGCATGCGACGTCAGGCGGAGCAGACCCGACGACAGGAACTGGAGTTGATTCGCGCCAGCGACGTCACCGTGGTCGTCAGTCCGGTCGAGCAGTCACTGCTGGCCGCCGAACTGCCCGAGGCTCGGGTGGACGTCC
The DNA here is from genome assembly GCA_041745855.1 of Lysobacterales bacterium. Lineage (GTDB taxonomy): Bacteria > Pseudomonadota > Gammaproteobacteria > Xanthomonadales > SZUA-5 > JAWLAT01. The sequence goes on from JBGTIE010000309.1 coordinate 6,308, forward strand.
TGAGCAACATCCATGAGATCGCCGGTCGTCGACGCGCATTCGCCGAGCGCAAGGGCATCTTCTTTGTAGGTGGCTTTCAGCACGTGCCGAACGTCGATGCGGTCATGTGGTTTGTGAGCGAAGTGTGGGAGCGGATCCGAGCTGAACTTCCTGAACTGCAGTTCCATATTGTCGGGAGCAAGATGCCGGCCGAAGTACGCGAGTTAGACAGTGTCCCGGGCGTTGTCATCGAGGGCTTTGTGGAGACGATCGACCCCTTTCTGGACGGCTGCCGGATAGCCGTGGCACCGCTGCGTTACGGGGCTGGGGTCAAGGGCAAGGTCAATTCCAGCATGGCCCACGGCCAGCCAGTGGTCATGACCTCGGTCGCCGCCGAAGGCATGTTCCTGGAGCACGGCGTGCACGGCCTCATTGCCGACAGCCCCACCGACTTCGCCGAGCAGGTCGTCCGTCTCTACGCTGATGAAGCGTTGTGGTTGAAGATCAGCGATGCGGGCTTGCAGAACGTCGAAGAGAATTTCTCCATGCAGGCCGCAAGGGACGCGCTACGCAAGGTGCTCGTCGGATAGACGGGAGTCGGGGTCGAGTCGGGGTCGGAATCGGAATCGGTTCGACATGGGGTTTGGCCACCAACGAGAGTCACCGCGCCACCATCGGCGACAAGGCCTACAACGGCATCAGCAAGACCACCCCGGAACAACTATCTATTCGTGGCACTGAAGCTCAAGAAGCCCGCCAAGACCGCCGTGTAGTGTCGTTTTTGGCTATCCTGGTGTAGCCATCAATGCTATACGCGATTAGCTGCGGAACTTGGGACCGCCGCACTCGATTGGATCGTGGCGATGACAACGAGTCGCTTCTGCATCAGTTTGAATCGCCCCAAAATGCCAAAAGCCCGAGACGCAAGTCTCGGGCTTTGGGGTATATCGAATAGTTCCCTGGCAGTGACCTACTCTCGCATGGGCTAGCCACACTACCATCGGCGCTGGTGCGTTTCACTTCCGAGTTCGGGATGGGATCGGGTGGGACCACACCGCTATGGCCGCCAGGGAAAACTGTTGGGTGGGTGAGCGTTG
>JBGTIE010000310.1:0-1767 GCA_041745855.1 Lysobacterales bacterium
GCGCCAACTCATGTTCGAATGGCAATGCCACTGGACCCACGCGGGCGTGGACCCCGTCGAAATGGGCCCGGTAGACCCAGCGCTGGCCGCGGCTGCGCGCCTGCTCGATGCGCTCGCGCCAGTGCTGGCCTGCCTCGTCCAGCCAGTCGGCGACACTCTGGTTATCGTGGCGGGGTGAGATCAGCGGGGCCAGTTCGATCTGACCGCGATCGATTTCGTAACCGGCGAAGCGAAGGGTCACGAGCAGCTTGCGGGCGACGTCCTCGCCGCTCAGGTCGGCAGCCGGATCGGGCTCGGCCAGACCCAGATCGACTGCGCTGGCCACCGCTTCCGCCAGATCCCGGCCTTGCTGCAGCTGGTCGAGCACGTAGCCGAGCGTGCCCGACAGGGTTGCCTCGATCGCCAGCAGCTGGTCGCCGGCCTCGCGCAGCCGCCGCACGCTGCTGAGAATGGGCAAGCCTGCGCCTACGACCGCGCTGCACCCTATGCGTTCCCATTGTCCGGCCAGCGTGGCCCAGCCGGGCCCGGCGAAGGCGAGCTTGTTCGCCGCCACCAGCGCATGGCCCTGCGCCAGCCAGGACCGATAAAGTGAGGCCACGCTGTCGGCCGCGGTGGCATCGATCAGCACCGTGCCAACCGGTAGTGCCGCGCCGAGCGCGGTCAGTGGCAGCAGACTGCTGCTGGCCGCCTGCAACTGCGCCGCGGCCCTGTCTGGCCGCAGTCCATCGGCACTCAACAAAGCACCACGCCGATTTACCACGGCGACCAGTCGATAGCGCTCCGCTTGGGCTTGCAGCAACTGCAGCAAGGCCGCGCCTACTCGCCCGGTGGCCCCAATCAGGGCCATCGGTCGCACGGCGCCGGTTGCTACGCGTGTTTGCAGCCGAAGCGGACTGGCTTCACGGGCAAGCAGTTGGCGCAGCGCTGGCTCGAAGCTTTGTGCATCGGCGAGAAAGCCATCGTGGCCGCGAGCGGAATGACTTTGCAGCAGCGTAGCGTTTGGCAGTAGACGCACCAGCTCGGCCTGCTCGCGTGGCGGGTAGAGCCGGTCGCTGTCGATGGCCACCACCAGCGTGCGTGCGCGGATCCGCCCGAGGACGCGCTCGACCGCTTCGCCGGCGCCCAGGTCGAAATGGTTCATCGCCTCGGTCAGAACCAGATAGCTGTTGGCGTCGAAGCGTTGCACCAGCTTGCTGCCCTGGTGTTCCAGATAGGACAGCACCTGCAGCCGACCGTCATCGCGCCGCGCGCGACCGAAACGCTGTTCAAATTCATCGCAGGCTCGGTAGCTGTAATGGCCGAGCTGACGCGCCAGCGCCAGTCCGCGGACCGGGCCGGCGTCGGTTGCGTAGTGCCCTCCGGCAAAAGCCGGATCCTGCCGCACCAGTGCACACTGCAGATCACCCAGCGCGACTGCATCGGGCGGTTGGCGCCAACTCGTCGCTACCAGCGCCAGCCGTCGCACCCGGTCAGGCTCCTGCAAGGCCCACTCCAGCGCCTGGAAGCCACCCATCGAGCCGCCGATGACCAGCTCGATGCCGCGCAGGTCCAGATGCTCGAGCAGCAGGCGCTGATGTGCGACCAGGTCCTTGATGCTCAGCCGCGGAAAGTCGCCCCCATGGCTGCGGCCATCGCCGCGGTCACTGCGCGGACCAAGGCTGCCGTAGCAGCCGCCCAGCACATTGGCGCAGACGATGAAATAGCGCTCCGGATCGAGCGCTTTCCCCGGCCCGTACAGCGCCGGCCACCAACCCGGCACGTCAGTCG
>JBGTIE010000311.1:0-11598 GCA_041745855.1 Lysobacterales bacterium
GACCGCTCGCATCGGCCTCGAACTGCGCCGCCGCCGGCTGCACCGCACCCGCGCCGTCGATCCGGGTCAGCCCTTGATAGATGTCCCGCAACACATGGTGCGCCGACAAACCCTGCGCCCGCTGGGGATCCAGACTGTCCGGCTCCGGACCGTTGCCGCGGTCGATCACGAATGCTGGGTCATGCGGGGGCGCGGCTCCGGCGCCGTCCGGTGGAACGGCCTGGATTGCGACAGGCGCTAGCAGGATCGCGGCGAACGCGGCCCGGAACTGTGCGACACGGCTGGCCAACCACGGGTTCAGGTTGCTTCACCAATAGAGATCCGGCGCCAAGCCCCTTGTCTGTGTCGCTCGAGTTGGTCTCGTTCAGCGCGAAAGCTGCCTTGAACGAGTACAGCCAGGAAGCACTCCAGATCTTCGCGCATGGCTGGTGCCAACAGAGTCATCATCCGGGCAAGAATGCCGCAGCGAGGGTGATCGCGCCACACCTACGCCCCGGGGGGGCGATGCAGAAGCGGCTCTGGTCATCGCCGGTCTCTGCCGCCAGGGAACTCACCTCGGGGTCGGGGTCGGAATCGGTATCGGAATCGAGCCTTGCCCGCTCTCGATTTCGATACCGATACCGATTCCGATTCCGACCCCGACACCCGGGTTAGCATCGCTGTTCGGGCGCCGCACGCCGAACGACGACCAGTAAGCCCTACACTGCGCCTACGCAAGTCTTCGTTCATCATCCCGGTCCTTCAGTTCGGACCCACCCAAGGCAAGGATCGGCCATGGCCAGCACCGCACCCACTTCCGACGCCGAGCCGGTCGACCGCGCGCAATTGCTCGACTACATCGCGACCGGCGGCCGGCCGCGCTCGGAGTGGCGGATCGGTACCGAGCATGAGAAGTTCGGTTTCCACACCGACGATCTGAGCCCGCTGCCGTATGAAGGCGAGCGCGGCATCAAGGCGATGCTGGAGGGTCTGCGCCAGTTTGGCTGGGAGGCGGTCGAGGAAGTGCCGGGTGTGCCGATCGCGCTGCTGCGTGATGGCTGTTCGATCACGCTCGAACCGGCTGGACAGCTGGAGCTGTCGGGCGCGCCACTGGAGCATCTGCACCAGACTTGCCAGGAAACGGGACTGCATCTGCGCGAGGTGCGCACGGTCGCGGAGAAGCTGGGTATCGGCTTTCTGGGCATGGGTTTCCATCCGCTCGCAAGGCGCGAGGAGATGCCGTGGATGCCCAAGGGCCGCTACGCGATCATGCGGCGCTACATGCCGCTGCGCGGTCAGCTGGGTCTGGACATGATGACCCGCACCTGCACCGTGCAGGTCAATCTGGACTTCGCCGACGAGGCCGACATGGTGCAGAAGCTGCGCATCGGTCTGGCCTTGCAGCCGCTGGTGACCGCGCTGTTCGCCAATTCCCCCTTCACCGAGGGCAAGCCGAATGGTTTCCTGAGCTATCGCAGCCAGATCTGGACCGACACCGACCCGGACCGCACCGGCATGTTGCCGTTTGCCTTCGACGAGGGCTTCGGTTTCGAGCGCTATCTGGACTGGGTACTGGATGTGCCGATGTACTTCATCTACCGCGATGGGCGCTATGTCGACGTCGCCGGTCACTCCTTCCGTGATTTTCTCATCGGCAAGCTGCCCGGCTTTGAAGGCCAACTGCCTACCCTGAAGGATTTTGCCGACCACCTGACCACCGTCTTCCCCGAGGTCCGGCTCAAGCGCTACCTGGAGATGCGCGGCGCCGATGCCGGCCCGTGGAACCGGCTCTGCGCGCTGCCGGCGCTGTGGGTCGGCCTGCTCTACGACGACAGCGCCCAGGCCGCCGCCTGGGACATGGTGCGCGAGTGGGGACTGGACGAACTGGAGGCACTGCGCGCGGCGGTGCCGCGACAGGGCATGGCCAGCCCCATCCGCGGCACCACCCAGGTCGAACCCATCCGCGAGATGCTGCGCATCGCCGCCACCGGCCTGAAAGCACGCCAGCGGGTCGATTGCGAAGGCAACGATGAGCGCGTCTTTCTTGAACCCCTGATCGAACTGGCCCAGGCCGGCCGCTCGCCGGCCCAGTTCAAGCTCGACTTGTACAACGGCCGCTGGCAGGGCCGGATCGAGCCGTTGTTTCGGGAGTATGCGTTCTAGCCCGGATGTTTCATAAACCTTCTACTGCGGCCGCCGATCATCACGTCGTGGCGCGGTTTGCTCCCATTTGTCGGCTCAACGTAGAGCAAACTACGCCTTCACCGCCAAATGGTCCGCGAACCGCACCACGACGCGCCCTCGGCGGCCTCGCGACGAACGTTCATGAAACATCCGGGCTAGGAGCAGGGCTGAGGGGTGAGGGCTGAGGGGCCAGGAGAGCAGGGGCCAGAGACAAGCTCTTTCCTGACCCCTAAGCCCTCAGCCCTCAGCCCTTATTCCGTTTTAGTTTCCAGCTGAGTATTTACAACACCCTTCCAGAGCCCTTCGATCTCACCGATCAACTTCTGAAATGCCTGACGTTCGGTCCCCAACCTGGCTCTTTCAATGGTTTGCTGGGTCGACCAGACCGTGGCGCGTTGATCATCCGAGGCGGTGGACTCAGCGACGCCATAGATGAATCCGGACCTGACGTCTATGAGGGCTGCCGAAGCAGTCGATGTGACATGCGCCCGCTTGTTGGGAATCATGCCCAGGGACACGACTGAAAGGGGGCCGAGGCTGGTGCCCTCGACGATGAATCGAGTGTCAATCGAATATAGAAAAATGATATCCGTCTTCAATCCCGCCGCGGCTTGGCGCAGGTCCTCCAGACCAGAGATCGATAAGGGCACAAGTAGCCTGGTAATTCGGCCGATGTCCGCTATTCCGGCAAGCTTGGCGAGTCGTTCGAAGTCCTGCTCTTCTTCCAGGTCCCGGGCGGTCACGACACAGAAGGCACCCTGGCCATGGCAGCTCGTGGTTCCAGAAGAATAGCCGGAAGCCTGCACTCGTACCGTGGCTATTCGTGCCGGAAATACAGCAGCCGGTTCGCGCTGGATGATCTCGGCAATATCGGGGCTGGATTGCGAGAGATCGCCAATACTGACTCCCGCTCCGGGCGTTTGATAAGTTGCGCAACCCCAGAAGCCAAAGGGCACGAGGAGCAGGAGGAATGCACGATTCATGGTTGGTCCTTGTTGAAACAAAGGGCAGCAATATTTGGGCCAATTTCACGGTTTGTCAACCAGTCGGCGCGGGTGCGTTGAAATGACGACTTCTTGCCGCTGAAGTCCAGTTCGCGCAACTTCGGAAGCAGGTCTTCCCAAGCGATTTCCGAAGCAAGGAACCTTCACGAGACATGGCAAGCTAGCCTGGGGAATCTGAAGTAATTCGGCTGTGAATTTCTTTTACGTGCTTTACAAAATCTTCCACTTCCTCCCGATTACTGAACGAAGAAGCAGGAATGACCTGCGCCTGGATTGCATCCAGGAACAGGTACACGTTGCCTTCGTGTTCCACAATTTCTTCCACGGCCTGCCATTTGTATGCGCTGGTACCCAGAGCGCTGCTATCCTTTATTCCAGACTCATCAATTTCAATTGTTCTCTTGCCAAGCATCAATCCGTTCTCTTTCGGAATTGAACTCTTCTCCAGCCTCCTGAGATTGGCAACAAATGCAATTATCAATACCACGAATGGAACGGCAGTCGCTACCGCCGTTGGCCAATGAAACAGTGATAGGCTGAAGTCCGTGGATCGAAAGACCGCCACTAGAACGAAAGCAATAACAAACCACATTGTTGTATTCAATGCTAGAGGTTTCCATCCGCGATTCTCGGGCGCCGTCAACCTGGAACAGGCAAATTTGCTGTAAGTCCTGAAATCCTGCCTTGTCACTGCAACTTCCTTGATCATGTTTCGTCCCTCTTGCTGCATGACTGCCATCGACGGTTAGGAGTACTTCTGCCGCGGCCCGCGCCGCAGCTGGGTGAACTGGGAGAACTCCCACGGTGGGGCGTATGCCGTGAGGGCATGCGGCGATCATCTCGACACTTCCCTAAAGCACATACATCCTGATCGGCATCCACAGCCCCATAAGAATCATGATCAGGTTTTCGGTCAGTGAGACGAAGCCCAGCGGCACGTTCGAGTCACCGCCGGCGCAGGCGCACTTGAGTTCGCGCTTGTCGATATACACAGCCTTGATCACCGACACTGCGCCAACGGTACCGATGAACAGCGCGACTGGCGCGGCCAGCCATATCAGCACGCCAGCGAGCATCAGGACGCCAGCGATGGTCTCGGCAAACGGGTAGACGTAACTGTAGCGGACCTGTCGCTGGGCAAGCAGGTCGTAGTTGAGGAACATGGTGCTGAAGCCTTCCAGATCCTTGAGCTTCTGCAAGCCCAGCAGGCACATCGAAATGGCGACGAACCACTCCAGCGTGCGTATCGACCATAACGTCTCCAGCGCCACCCAGGCCACCGCCAATGCCATCAGGAATGCGGTGGCGAAGATCGCAACGATGGGCCGATAGCTGACCTCGTCTTCGCCCCGCACATCGAGGCCAAAATGCTTTCGCAGCGCATCAAAGCCACCGACGCGCTCACCGGCGATGAATGCTTGCGGTGTGGTCTCCACCTGGTGCTCGCGCTTGAAGGCATCGACCTGGTCGCGTGTCTTGAGCAGGTGGTCATTGACCTCGAAGCCCTGACGCTCGAGCAGATCCTTGCTTTTGAGACCGTACGGACAGACGTGCTCCTCGGTCACCATCCGATAGAGCTCGGCGGTCTGCGCTTTTTGCGGCGTAAGGCCAGTGCTCATCTCGCATTCTCCAGCTCGGACTCCAAGGCAAGTGTGCGCCGTTGCAGAAGTGCCCGCAAAATCTGGTTTAGATGGGAGTGAAAGTAAAGCAGCGGCGTTCTCCGTGTGCCTTGGTCGGGCCCCGGGTGGCCTCGCGTCACCGGCCAACGCTCTGGGCCGACCGGACTCGCGCTGCCGCCGGTGTAACGCCAGGCACGCGGACACGCAGCCCAGTTTCGATCATCTGTCACGCCCAATGTGTGGCGTCGAACTGAGCCAGACCGCCGCAGCGGTCATGGTGCAGGCTGGATTTTTCGGCACCGGACCTTTCGAAATGCAATCACTACACAGACACGGCAGCCAGCGTTCTCTCCGTTCGCATCGTCTCGGCGTTGCACTGGCCTGCTGCGGGTTGCTGCTCGCCCTCGCAGCGCCGCGCGATGCCGCGGCGCTGCCGGAAAACTTCTGGTACGAGAACGTGATCGAGGATCTGCAGCTGCCCACCGCGGTGCAGTTTTCCACCGATGGCCGCGTGTTCATTGCTGAAAAGCGCGGTGTGATCAAGGTCTACGACAACCTGCTCGGCAGCCCACCGAGAATATTCGCCGACCTGCGCACGAAGGTGCACAACCATCTCGATCGCGGCCTGCTCGGACTCGCCCTGCACCCGGACTTTCCCGCCGTGCCCTACGTCTACATCAGCTACGCCTATGACGGCGGTGCCGGGCTCGACGATGCGCCGCGCTGGGGTGCGGTCGACACCGACGACGATCCCTGCCCGTCGGCGCAGGGTTGCCCGGTCTCCGGCCGGCTGTCGCGGCTGACCGCCAGCGGCAATGTCGCCGTTGAGGAAACCGTGCTGATCAGTGACTGGTACCTGCAGTTCCCCACCCACTCGGTCGGTGGCCTGTTGTTCGGCGCCGACGGTTATCTGTACATCGGCTCAGGCGAAGGCGCCGCGGGCGCCTACGTCGATTTCGGCCAGACCCCGCATCCGGTCTATCCCGACCCCGGATCGCCGCCCGGCGAAGGGGGCGCCCTGCGCTCGCAGGATCTGGAAACCACGGCCGATCCGGTCGGCCTCTCCGGCACCATCGTCCGGGTCGATCCGGATACCGGCCTGGCCGCACCGACCAATCCGCTGATCAATGATCCCGACCAGAACGCGCGGCGAGTCATCGCCTATGGCTTGCGCAATCCGTTCCGTTTCGCCGCCCGCCCAGGCAGCAGTGAGCTGTGGATCGCCGATGTCGGCTGGGAAGACGCCGAGGAGATCAACGTATTGCCCGACCGCGCCGGCAGCACCGCGCCACTGAACTTCGGCTGGCCGTGCTACGAGGGCTTTGTGCGCCAGCCTGGCTATGAGAGCGCGGAGTTGCCGATCTGCCAGGCGATGTATACCGGCAACTCGCGCTTCCCCTATCAGCCACCCTGGCGCGCATTCGTGCGTCCCCACCCGAGCAATCCGCCCGGCACCATCGACGCCGGATCGATCAGCGCGATCACTTTCTACGAGGGGCCAAACTACCCGAGCGAGTACCACCGCGCGCTGTTCTTCGCCGACTATGTGGTCAGCCGTATCTACATGGTGCGCGACACCGATGGCGACGGCGTGCCGGATGATCCGGCGGCGGTCGAAGTATTCGCCGAAGGCTCCGCCGGGATCGTGCACCTGATTCCGGGCCCGGCCGGCGACCTGTTCTTCACCCAGATTTTCTCCGGCCGCCTGGTCCGCATCCGCTATGGCGACAACACGCCGCCGGTGGCGGTACTGGCGGTGGCCGAAGGGTCCGACTGGCAGGGACCGGCGCGGATCGTCGAATTCGATGCCAGCGCGTCCTACGATCCGGACAATCCCCATCCGGGTGCGCTGAGCTACGCCTGGGACCTGGACGGCGATGGCAAATTCGACGACGTCGCCGATCCAACCGCTTCCAGCGCCTCGTGGGCCTTCAAGGTGGAGGGCAGCTACTACGTCAAGGTGCGGGTCACTGATGACGACGGCGCCACCGACACGGCGACCATCCGCATTACCGTCGGCGATGCGGTGGCGCGGGCGCGCATCCTGCTGCCGGGACCGACCCACGCCTGGTTCACCGGCGAAACACTGACCCTGCGCGCCGAAGCTTTCGAGGCCGACGGCACGCCGTTGCCCGACGCCGCCTTCCAGTGGAACGTGGAGCTGCTGCATTGCGCGACCGGGCCGGGCGACTGTCACCAGCACCCCTTGACCGGTGGCATCGGCCGTGAGCGCATCCTGATCGCTCCCCAACACGAGTACCCGAGTTTTTTGCGGATCAACCTGACGGCAACCACTGCAACCGAAGTGTTGACCGACCAGGTCGAGGTCCATCCGCAAACCGCCGTGATCACGATGCAGACGGTGCCACCGGGACTGTCACTGACCTTCGGCAGCTCTACCGCGCCCACGCCATATGAGCGCTTGGTGATCGTCGGCTCGACCTTCTCGGTGGCAGCGCCCAGCGAGCAAGACTTCGGCGGCAGCGTCTGGAGTTTTGTCGAGTGGTCCAATGGCGGTGAACGGCAACACATCGCGGTGGCGCCATCGACCGCCGGCATGACATTGACCGCGACCTACCAGGAAAGCGATGTGGTTTTCCGCGACGGTTTCGAGCAGTAGCGTTCCCGAGACTTCGAGGCTCGTTATGTTCGCAGTCGTACAGAGTCCGCCCGCAACGGCGCGTAGCGTGCGGCCTGTGTCGGCGACCTTGTCGACCTGTCTTAAGCGTCCTGCCATCCGATGGCAGCGCGTCCTTTCGGAGATTCCCGTGAAAGCACCCTCATTAATCCTGCCGCTGCTGTTCGCAGCCCTTGCGTTCTGGCCCCATTCGTCGGCGCACGCGCTGCAGGTGTGGGAGGTGCAGGGCAATGGTCTGACCTCGCCTTTCGTCGGCCAGAACGTCAGCATCGATCCGGCCATCGTCACCGCGGTGTTGAACGGCGGCTTCTTCGTGCAAACGCCCAACGAGCATGCCGATGGCCCCGAGGCGCTGACATCAAACGGCATCCGCGTACTGACCGCTGGAGCGCCCCAGTATCCGATAGGCGGCGCGATTCAGGTTGGCGACCGCGTCTCGTTGCAGGGCACCGTGCTCGAGCAGGACCGCGAGACGCGTCTGCAGATGACCGGCGCTACGCGAATCGCGGTCGGCCAGGCGCTGCCGACTGCGACCGAACTCAGCTTCGAGGTCCAGCGACCGCGGCCGGTCCCGAGCAACCTGTTCTGTTTCGAGAACCTGAGCAACTTCGAATGCTTCGAGGGCATGCGAGTCACGCTGCCCGACGCAATGGTAGTGGCCGGTAACGAGCTTGGCGCGAGCAACAACTACGGCCCGGTTTACGTGTCGCCCTACGCCCGCCGCTCATTGCGCGAGAAGGGCGTGCGGCCGGACGACCTGCTGGTCGAGGGTCAGAACGAGCAGGCGGGCTATTGGGACGGCAACCCGGAAATCCTGCGGATGGAGTTTGATCGCTTCGGAGCGCTGGCATCGAACACGCCGCTGGTGGGCGGCACCCGCTTCTCGGCCGCCGGCATCCTGACCGTGGTCAATGGCGCCTACACCTTCTGGCCAACCGCGATCACCATCGATGCCCCGACCAACACGCTGCCGGTGTCGACTGGCGTTGCGGAAACCGCGACCTCATTCCGCATCGGCACCCTGGATCTGGGTGGCCTGTGCAGCACGCCGGCCTGCAGCAGCGCGCTGGGAGACGGCAGCGAGGCCGGCCGTCTTGCCGCCTACATCGTCGGCGCACTCGGTTCGCCGGAGGTGCTGGCAGTCCAGCAGGTGGAAACCCAGGCCGCGCTCAATCAGCTCGCGAGTGCCGCATCGGCGGCGTCGGGGCTGCCCTACACCGGTCTGCTCGGCGGCGGCGGTGATGGCAACGGGCTCAAGCTCGGCTTCCTGATCCGCAGCGACAAGATCAGCACCATCGGTCACACCACGCTGCTCGCCGGAGTGACCTTCGGCGGCCTGACGCTGCACCCGTTGCCGCCGGTCCTGTTCGAGGGCAGCTTCAATGACGGCAGCGCAACCCATCTGTTCCGCGTGCTCAATGTCCACATCGATCCGCGCGCCGGCATCGAGAACAACCCCACCCTGCGGGAGCGTCGCTTCCAGCAGGCGCTGTCACTGGCCAACCTGATCCAGGCGACGCAAACCGATGGCAATGAGGTCGACAAGCCACTCACCGTGGTCGGCAAACTGCATGGATGGACGCGAGCGGACGGTTACGTCGACGTGCACGGCATGTTGATAGGGCGCTATTTCGACCCGGAGAACCTGCGCAACCTGGACGACCCGAATGCCGGCAACCCGGTCAGTCCGGTCCTGACCAGCATCATGGTCCAGCTTGCCGATGAAGCACAGGTCAGCACCATGACCCGCGAATCCTTCGGCGCGGTCTACGGCGAGAGCAATAGGGTGATTCCCGCTGCGGTCGCGTTCGACCATATCCTGCTCAGCCACGACGCGCGCCGCACGACTACCGAGTTCGGCGTCGCGCGTGGAAATGCTGACGCCCCGGAGTTTCTCGCCCTGGCTGGCAGCGGCGCGGTCGGCAGCTCGGCGTTTGACGGCCTGGTGGTGCGAATCTATCCCGGCTGCCTCAACGACAGTTCGACCAACCAGGACGGCGACAACTGGTGCGATCTGTTCGACAACTGTCCGACCGTTGCCAACGACGACCAGACCGACACCAACGGCAACGGCGTCGGTGACGCCTGCGCACCCGAAGGCGACCTCGCGCTCGCGCTTTCCGCCTCGCCCAATCCGGCCGAGCCTGGCCAGTCAGTCACGGTCACCGCTACCGTCAGCCACACGAGCGGCTTGGCGGTGCAGGACCCGACCCTGACGCTGGAACTACCGCGCCGTTTTGCGCTGCAGTCGGTGAACGCCGGGTCCTGGAGCTGTGACCCGATCGCGCCTGGCACCGTAAGCGCGACGCTTTCCTGCAGTTTGGCTCAACTGGGTTCGGGCAGCGCGTCGGTGAGCGTTGTCGGAATTCCCGACGCGGACCTGCCACCCGACGCCCTTCTGCAGGTCAGCGGCGTGGTCGCTCCGGCCGATATCTGGCCAAACAACAACAGCGCGACGCTGGAGATCGGCATCTCCGGCACGGTGACCGACCTGCGCCTGCTGATCGAGAACCCGCCCCTGTTGACCGAAATCGGCGCCGAACTCGACTTCCGGCTGATCCTCAACAACCTCGGCCAGCGCGCCGCGGACGATGTTGTGGTGCAGATGAACCGCCCGGTTGGCACCGAGTTCATCGCCATCGACGGCACTGGCCAGTGGAACTGCAACCCGGCTGGCGCGTCGACCAACGCGCTCGATTGCACCCGCGCGAGCTATGCCGCCGGCTCCCAGTCCGACATCCTTTTCACACTGAGAGTACTGCCGTCGGTGCCGGCCACGTTCACCGTGAACCCGTCGATTTCCTCGAGCACACCCGATCCGGACCCCAGCAACAACAGTGTCACGCTGGTCTTCACCGTGACCGACCCGCAGGACGTCATCTTCGCCAATGGCTTTGAGAACTGAGAGCCGCGAGGGCCCCGGAAGTCTGAAAACAAATCTGGAGTGCTGGCTTATGGAGTGCGGTAGCTTGCTACCGCTCTGCTCTTGGCAGCTTGCTGCCGCCCTCAAGTAATGGGGAGTGCGCTGTACCAGACGACGAAGGCGCGCCACCAATCCGAGTAGCTGAAAGTCACAATGGGGATCTGGAACAGCGCATAGACCGCGAACACCACGGGGACCACGCGGCGTACCTCTCGCGGCTGCGAGCGATCGCCGACGGCGAGCACGAGGAGAGTCACCGAGACAATGAGCCACGCGGCGGCGGCGTAGAGCCACTCGGACGCTAGCGGTGGCGCGTAAAACCCGAGAAGTCGCGCCGTGATCGGGTCTATCAGCGGCAGCACCGTGGCGATCATGTAGCGCGCGTGGATCGGAGTCCGCGCGCGGTGCCACACCGCGAGGATGTAGTAGACAAGAAAGTTGAGCATCGCACCGATCCCGAGATACACGAACGGGGCTTCGATGGCGATGCGCTCTGCGGGTATGGCAGCTGCGCGCGAGTGCGACAGGAGGAAGCTGGAGATCAGGATCACCGGCACAAGTACATAGGAGGTACGTCCGATCACGCGGTGCAGGGCGCGCCGCTCCCGCCTGATCAGCTGTGGCTGGACAATCAGAAACGCCATCCAGATCGTCATCAACAGCGCATGGGTGTGCGCGTATGCGTCGACTTCGGGGAGTCGGATCAGGTAGCGGGGCCAGAACGCGGCGAGCGCGAGCACGAACAACAGGGCAACCCACCAACTGCTTGCGCGGAACACCGCTACGACCTCAACGCCGCCATCGGGGCCACCACGATCAGGAACATGCCCAGTTCTACCGTGAATTGACCGTCCACTGAAACGACGCCGGTCAGGCCAGCCGCGATTGGCGCGGTGTCAGTTGTGATGGTGCGGATGTCAGGCATCGAGATAGGGATCCGCGCCGGCGTTGTCCAGTCGGGGGCAGTGGATGGGAGAGTCACGCAATCCGGCGATGGCAGTCAAGGTTGGGCCTGAGCACGGCCGGTGCGGTACAACCAGGCCTGTTCGACGGTTCTGTCGGATACACTCGCCGCCACCATCCGCTCTGGCGCGGTCATCCGCGCCACTACAAGGCGCGGAACCTGTCCAGAGGAAGAATCGGTGAAGCAAGCTTGGCGTGTCCTTGCCCTGGCGGCGCTGCCTGCCTTGAATGCCGGGTGTTCCAAGGAACCGGACACGCAACCGAACGCTGTACCGACCGCATGGTTTG
>JBGTIE010000312.1:0-9847 GCA_041745855.1 Lysobacterales bacterium
CAGTCCCGCACGTGCGGCCAACCGGACCAGCAGATCCAGACTGAATGACTGAATCTTGCCGCGCTTGATGTCGCTGATGCGCGCCTGGTCTACGCCCAGCACCTTGGCCGCGGCCGACTGTGTGCCCGCGCTCGCCTGCCAGGTCTGAAGGGCTCGGAGAATCTCGGAGCGCATCCGCAATTCTGCTGCCTCATCGGCTTCGAACAGATCGTAGAAAACACCTCGCCGATCACCCTCGGTGATCTCGATGGAATCGTTGCGTTGATTCTTGGACGTCGTCATAAGTTACCCTGTGATCAGGCGGAATCGTTGCTGTGCAAGCCGTAGGCCCGCTCGCCCGTCAACCGCATCAACCCCAGATACACCAAGGCCGCCAACCCCAACCCGACGAACCAGGCGTAGGTATAGATGCTCTGGAAGATCGACGGCACCGAGCTGACGAAACCGGCGGCGTGCAGGAAGCCGGGCAGGTTCGGCAACACACCGATGATCAGGGCGATCAGCGCGGCCGGGTTCCAGCCGCCGCGATAGCCGTAGACGCCGGCGTGGCGGAACAAATCATCGACCTTGAGCTCGGTACGGCGCAGCAGCAGGTAGTCGGCCAACATGATGCCGGCGATTGGTCCGAGCAGGGCGGAGTAGCCGATCAGCCAGGTAAAGATATAAGCGCCGGTGGTCTCCAGCAGCTTCCACGGGAAGATCGCGATGCCGATGCCGGCGGTGATGTAGCCGCCGAGCTTGAACGAGATCTTCCTCGGTGCGAGATTGGAAAAGCCATTCGCCGGCGCCACCACGTTGGCGGCCAGATTGGTCGTCAGTGTCGCCAGGATCAGCGCCACCAGCGCGACTGCGACGCCAACCCCGCCCATGCGCGCGGTCAATGCGACCGGATCCCAGATCGCCTCGCCATAGATCAGCACCGTGGCCGAAGTCACGGCGACGGCGATAAAGGCGAGCAGGGCCATCGGCAGTGGCAGGCCGAGTGCCTGGCCGAGGATCTGATCCCGCTGGCTGCGCGCATAGCGGGTGAAGTCCGGAATGTTCAGCGCCAGCGTCGCCCAGAAGCCGACCATCGCCGTCAACGAGGGCCAGAACACGCCCCAGAACTGGCCCTCGCGCGCCCCCCCGATATCGAACTGTGACGGAGCGCCGAGCATCGGCCCGAAGCCGTCGGCGCGCAGCCAGGCCCAAACCAGCAGCGCCAGGCACATCGCGATCAACAGCGGCGCGGCGAGGATCTCCAGCCAACGGATCGACTCGGTGCCGCGGGCGATGAACAGCACGTGCAATGCCCAGAAGGCGAGGAAACAGACGAGTTGGCCGAGATCGATGCCCAGACCGGGCAAGGGACTACCAGCAATGGCATTGCCACTGAGCAGATTGACCAGCGTGTAGATCGCGAAGCCGCCAACCCAGGTCTGGATGCCGAACCAGCCGCAGGCGACCAGCCCGCGCAGCAGCGCCGGCAGTTTCGCGCCGCGGGTGCCGAAGGAGGCACGCAGCAACACCGGAAAGGGAATGCCGTGCTTGGTGCCGGCGTGGCCGATCAGGAGCATCGGCACCAGCACGATCAGGTTGCCGAGAAAGATCGTCGCCACTGCCTGTCCCAGCGACATGCCTTCGGCGACCAGTCCGGCGGCGAGCATGTAGCTCGGCACGCACACCACCATGCCGACCCACAGCGCGGCAATCGCCAACCAGTCCCAGGTGCGCTGCGCCGCGCTGGTCGGGCGCAGATCATCGTTGACCAGATCCAGATCAGTGTATGGGAGTTCGGTCATCGCGTAGGCCTCAGGGTGATCGTAGCAAGCGGGAGAAACTGGATGGCCGGCGCGCTACTCCTTGCCGGATACGGCCATCCACGGCGGCCGCAGTATCGCAATGCGTTCGCTCACCGGGCAATCGATGCGGTGCGCAACGGGCAGATAGCCCAGACTCATCAGGAACTCGCCGACGATCTCGCCACCGGTGAAGCGGAAGTGCTGCTTGAACAACTTGACCCAGGCCGCCTTGTCGCGCGGATGGTGAGCGTCGAGCCAGTCGGCGATGCTGCCGTACTGATCGCGCATACCGATCAGCACGGCGGCGTTGTGAATCGCCGCCTCCACCTTCAGCCGGTTGCGAATGATGCCGGCGTCGGCCAGCAGGCGGGCACGATCGGCGGCGTCGAAGGCGGCGACGCGCTCCAGATCGAAATCCGCGTAGGCGGCGCGAAAGGCGGCACGCTTCTGCAGCACGGTAAGCCAGGACAGGCCGGCCTGGTTGATCTCCAGGATCAGCCGCTCGTGCAGCACCGCATCGTCACGGCTGGGGAAGCCGTACTCGCTGTCGTGATACGGCCCGTGCCACGGATGCCCGGGCGCTACGTCGCAGTAGCTCATGAATGCTCAGCCGATGCCGAACACCCATGACACCAGCAGATTGAGGATGCTGAGCAACAGGCTGCCGAGCAGTGCCGGTATGAATCCATTGACATTAAAGCCCTTCACGATCGCCGAGGTCAGCATCAGCATGAGCGCATTGATCACGAACAGGAACAGCCCCAGCGTAAGCAGTGTCACAGGCAGTGTCAGCAGCACCACCAGCGGCTTGATCAGCGCATTGACCAGGCCGAGCACCAGGGCTGCGAGCAGCGCACTGCCCACGTCATCGACGACGATGCCCCTGACCAGATTGGCAACCAGCATGATCAGCAGCGCGGTCAGACCGAGCTGGATGGCGAACTGCAGCATGGGCGTGCTCCGGTCGTTTGCGGTTGGTGGCAAGTTTAGCCCGGATGGGTGCAGCCTGGGCTTGCATTTCCGGGCCTGCCGGTCGAGTCGGTGGAGGGCTTTGAGCCCCTGCCAGCCAAGGCAAAAGCAAAGGCGTGGGCGGGACGCCCGATAGCTCGGCACCGATTGCGTACGGCAAGCTGAGGTCGTGCCGGGTGATGTGGTCTGCGGGCGGGACGCCCGCGGTCCCAGGAGGAGCCGCAGGCGGAGCCATACCGTGGAAGGAGAGCCCGCTAGCTTTTTGCCATCGGGTTGTTCGGATGCGTGGTCCAGTTCTGGAAGCCGCCTTCGTCGACGCGGACCATGCTGATGCAGTTTTCCACCGGGCAGACGTGCATGCACAGGTTGCAGCCGACGCACTCGGCATCGATCACTTCAAAAATCCGCATCCCGTCGCGTTGGGCGCTGATCGCCTGGTGGGCGGTGTCCTCGCAGGCGATGTGGCACAGACCGCAGGAGATGCACTTGTCCTGATCGATGCGCGCCTTGATGTCGTACTTCAGGTTCAGGAACTGCCAGTCGGTGACATTCGGGACCGCGCGGCCGACCACATCGTCGAGGGTCGCGTAGCCCTTCTCATCCATCCAGTTCGACAGCCCGCTGATCATGTCCTGGACGATACGGAAGCCGTAGTGCATCGCGGCGGTGCAGACCTGCACCGAGCCGGCGCCCAGGGCCATGAACTCGGCCGCGTCGCGCCAGTTGCCGATGCCGCCGATGCCGGAGATCGGTTTGCGGTGCGTCTCCGCATCACGCGCGATCTCGGCCACCATGTTCAGCGCGATCGGCTTGACCGCCGGTCCGCAATAGCCGCCGTGGGTGCCCTTGCCGTCGACGGTGGGCAGCGGCGCCATCAGGTCCAGATCCACCCCGACGATGGAGTTGATCGTGTTGATCAGCGAGACCGCGTCGGCGCCACCGCGGAAGGCGGCGCGGGCGGCCGGACGCACGTCGGTGATGTTGGGGGTGAGCTTGACGATGCAGGGCAGCTGCGAATGCTGCTTGACCCAGGCAGCCACCATCTCTATGTACTCGGGCACCTGTCCCACCGCCGAGCCCATGCCGCGTTCGGACATGCCGTGCGGGCAGCCGAAGTTGAGTTCGACCGCATCGGCGCCGGTGTCCTCGACCTGGGCCAGGATCGCGCGCCAGGATTCCTCGTCGCACGGCACCATCAGCGAGACGATCATTGCCCGATCCGGCCAGTCGCGCTTGACCTGGCGGATCTCGGCCAGATTCACCGCCAGCGGCCGGTCGGTGATCAGCTCGATGTTGTTCAGCCCGGCGATGCGCTGCCCTTTCAGCGCCACCGCGCCATAGCGGGAGCTGACATTGACCACCGGCGGATCGAGGCCCAGCGTCTTCCAGACCACGCCACCCCAGCCCGCCTCGAAGGCGCGGTTGACGTTGTAGGCCTTGTCGGTCGGCGGCGCCGAGGCGAGCCAGAACGGATTGGGTGAGGAGATACCGACGAAATTGCAGTGCAGATTGGCCATCAGTCTTGCTCCTGCCCTGAAAGTGCCGCATCGATGGACATCGCCGCACGTTTGCCGTCCTCGACCGCCTGCACGGTCAGGTCCTGCCCGCTGGCGACGCAATCGCCACCGGCCCAGACGCCATCGAGCGAAGTCCGGTAATGATCATCGACGACGATTCGGCCGGCCTGCAGTCGTAGTTCTTCGTCACTCGCATCCACGGTGACCAGCGTCTGTCCGATCGCCTTGAGCACCACGTCGGCAAGCAGGCTGAAACCCTCGCCGCTGCCGCTTAGCCGACCGTCATCGTCATAGCGCATGTGCTCGAACTCGACCGCGCGTACCTGCCCATCCTGACCGAGGATGCGCCGTGGCGCGGCCCAGTGACGGATCACGACCCCCTCGTCCTTGGCGAAGCTCTGTTCGTGCGCGGTGGCGCTCATCGAATCGGGACCGCGCCGGTAGACCAGCGTGACCTGCTCGGCGCCGAGGCGCTTGCTCTGGATCGCCGCATCGATCGCCGTATTGCCACCGCCGATCACGATCACCCGCCGGCCGACCGGCAGCGTGGCCAGGTCCTCGCACTGGCGCAGCTCGGCGATGAAATCGACCGCGTTTCGCACGCCCTCCAGATCCTCGCCATCGATGCCCAGTGCGTTGACCCCGGCAAGCCCCAGACCGAGAAACACGGCATCAAATTCGTGTCGCAGCGCGTCCAGATCAAGCTCGTGCCCCAGCCGCTGGCCGCAATGCAGCTCGATCCCGCCGATTGCAAGCAGCCAGTCGATCTCGGCCTGGGCGAAACCCGGTACCTTGTAAGCGGCGATGCCATATTCATTCAGCCCGCCGGGTTTGGGCCGGCCATCGAACAGCGCCACCGCATGACCCTGCACGGCCAGCGCATGGGCGCAAGCCAGGCCGGCCGGGCCGGCGCCGACCACGGCCACCTTGCGCCCCGTGTCCGGAGCGCGCTCGAACAGCTGCGCCTGGTCGCGATAGACCCAGTCAGTGGCATAGCGTTGCAGCGCCCCGATCCGGATCGGTTTGTCGCCCTCGACATTGCGTACGCAGTCGCCCTCGCACAGGATCTCGGTCGGACAAACCCGCGCACACATCCCACCCAGGATGTTCGCCGACAGGATGACCTGCGCCGCGCCGCGCTGGTCTTCGGTCGCAATGCGGCGAATGAAATGCGGAATGTCGATCCCGGTCGGGCAGGCCTGGATGCAAGGCGCGTCGAAGCAGTAGTAGCAACGATTGGCCTCCACCAGCGCCCCCTGCCGCTCCAGCGGCGCCACCACCTCATCGAAATGGCGCGCCAGCACATCGGCCGGAAGGCGGCCGGGGGAGATGTCGGCGGTGGCTTTGCGGGTGGTCATTTGGTTTGTCGTACTCCTGCGCAATCGATCGCTGCGTTTTTAGGGCTGAGGGCTGAGGGGTCAGGGGTCAGAAGGGCCAGAGCGTCGCAGACCCTCGGCGTCCGGGCGATTCGTAAGCAACAACCTCAAGATCGCGTCGAAACCGCAAACCTGACCCCTCAGCCCTCAGCCCTCAGCCCTCAGCCCTGCTCTTCTGGCCCTGGGCCCTGCTCCTCCCCAATATCCTCATTCCACAACTCCGGCCGCGCGCGCATGAAGTCGGCCATCAATGCGATGCAGTGCGGATCGTCGAGGACAGTCAGTTCCACCCCGCGCGAGCGCAGCAGGTCCTCTTCGCCCAAAAAGCTGTGATTCTCGCCGATGACCACCCGCGGAATGCCGTACAGCAGGATTGCTCCTGAGCACATCGAACAGGGCGACAGAGTGGTGTAGATCGTGCTCTCGCGATAGACCTTCGCCGGATGGCGGCCGGCGTTCTCGAGGGCGTCCATCTCGCCGTGCAGGATCGCGCTGCCTTGCTGGACCCGCCGGTTGTGACCGCGGCCGATGATCCGTCCGTCGTGCACCAGCACCGATCCGATCGGGATGCCGCCTTCGGCCAGTCCGGCTTCTGCCTCTTCGATCGCCGCACGCATGAATTCATCCATGCCGGGAATGCCCTACAGCTCGACCAGCTTGCCGTAGCTGTCCGGCCGACGGTCGCGGTAGAACTGCCAGACGTTGCGCACTTCGCGGATCTGGTCGAAGTCAAGATCAGCGGTGATCAACTCGTCCTGATCGCGCGAGCCCATCGCCAGGAACTGGCCGCGCGGGTCGCAGAAGTAGCTCTGGCCGTAGAACTCGCCGATGTTCCACGGCGCCTCGATCCCGACCCGATTGATCGCGCCGACGAAGTAGGCGTTGGCAACGGCATGCGCCGGCTGTTCCAGCTTCCACAGATATTCCGACAGGCCGGCCACCGTCGCCGACGGGTTGAACACGATCTCTGCCCCGTTAAGCCCGAGGATGCGCGCGCCCTCCGGGAAGTGGCGGTCATAGCAGATGTACACGCCGACCTTGCCGTAGGCGGTGTTGAACACTGGATAGCCGAGGTTGCCGGGGCGGAAATAGAACTTCTCGAAAAATCCCGGCAGGCAGTGCGGGATATGGTGCTTGCGGTACTTGCCCAGATAGCGGCCGTCGGCGTCGATCACCGCGGCGGTGTTGTAGTACACACCGGGCGCGTCTTCCTCGTAGATCGGCACGACGATCACCATCCGGTGGCGCTGGGCCAGTTGCTGCATCAGCTGCACCGTCGGGCCGTCCGGAATGCGCTCGACCGCCTCGTACCAGCGCGGGTTCTGCTCGGCGCAGAAATACGGCCCGGTGAAGATTTCCTGCATGCACAGCATCTGCACCCCGGCCGCGGCGGCCTGCTCGACCAACCCGAGCGTCTTGTTCAGGTTGGCCTCGCGGATGATCGCGATCGACTCGTCGACGGCGCAGGCCATCGAAGTCTGGATCAATCCGCACTTGACGATTCGAGCCATCGTTTCCTCCCCAGGATGCCGCGCCCCGCGCGGCGGTTGGTGTCATTGGTCTGACAAGAAGAATCGCACAAAGCAGCGTAATCGGCACGGACCAACCACGACCGGAGCGTGGGGCAGCAGGAGTTGACAGGGCAGGCCTGAAGCGCGGGAGAGCGGGAGAGCGGATTGACCACAAAGGACACAAAGGACACGAAGGAGAGCAAAGCAAAGCAAAGCAAAGCAAAGCCGAAACGAGTGGGGGTGGAGCTTCGCAGCTTGGCCAACACACTTGGGGATTGCGGCTGTGCCCGGCCATGCGTCCATGCTCAAGGCTTTCCTTTGTGTCCTTCGTGTCCTTTGTGGTTACTTGCTCTTTTCGCTTTGTCTCTCGACCTCAACCTTTCAGCCCGGGAGCTGCGCTACGCTCCGCCATCGGCTGCCCGAAGACCAAGGAAACCCACCCATGCGCATGCTCGTCGCCATACTGCTGCCTTTCGCGATGCTGCCGATCTCGACCCTGCATGCCGAGGCGGCGCTCGACGCGGCGATCGAGGCAGTCGAGCCCAAGGTCGTTGCGTGGCGGCGCGACATTCATCAGCACCCGGAGTTGGGCAACCGCGAATTCCGTACCGCGGCGCTGGTGGCCGCGCACCTGCAGCAGCTGGGAATCCAGACCCAGACCAACATTGCTCACACCGGCGTGGTCGGCGTGCTCGTCGGCGGTCGGCCCGGTCCGGTCGTGGCACTGCGCGCCGCCATGGACGCATTGCCGGTGACCGAACGGGTCGACTTACCCTTCGCCTTGAAAGTCCGGACCCATGGCAGCACAGCCGGAAAGCTGATACCGCAGCAAAGCGACCCAGCTACTGACCAAAGTCAGGCCGCGCGGGCGGCTCCGCGGAT
Organism: Lysobacterales bacterium; assembly: GCA_041745855.1. GTDB lineage: Bacteria > Pseudomonadota > Gammaproteobacteria > Xanthomonadales > SZUA-5 > JAWLAT01. The sequence goes on from JBGTIE010000312.1 coordinate 8,037, forward strand.
GGAGTGCGCTGCGCGGCACGATTCGAGCTTAAAATCGGTGGCTTACCCGGTCTTTATTCGACGTGCCCGGACTGTTATGATCCAAGGAGTTACGCCCACACCAACGGGCTCGACCCGATAAGCATAACAAGGGCGATCGACGTGCCTGAAGCCAGATCCATCGCTGCCGCAGCCTCCGTGCGGCACCCCGCAAGTGCTTGCTCCAGGCGCTGGTCGGGCATCTTTTTATGGTCCGCCGCAGCGCTCGTCTTGTCCGCATCCGTTGTGGCAGCACCGCTCGGCTATACCGCAGTCGGCATTCAAGGCAACCAGTTGGCGGAAATCAATCTGGCCGATGGCTCGCTGCGCGTCATCGGCAACATGGGCGGCATCGGCAACGTGCCCTTCGCTGATGTCGAGGGTATGGCGCTGGACAGCAAGGGCCGATTGTTTGCCGTGTCTGATCTTGCCGAGACACTGCTGCGGGTCGATATCACCACCGGTGCCGCTGCGTCAGTCGGGACACTGTTCGGCCTGGGGCTGCGGGGCCAGGGCGCCGGCCCCTTCAATCAGCTCGATTTTGGCCTGAGCTTCACCTGCGACGGCCGACTTTGGTTGAGTTCGGACGCGGTCAGCAAATTGTGGGAAATCGACCTCCATAGCGGCGTGGCGGTGTTCGTCGGCAACACCGGCGCCAAGATTTCGGCGTTGGCGGGCTATGACAACGATCTCTACGGGCTGGGCGTGGATGAAGACGAAGGTCTCTACAAGATCGATCGCGAGACCGGTGTGGCGACCCTGATTGGACGCACCGGTCTGCCGTACACCTTCCATGATGCCGGGATGGACTTCGACGCCGAAGGCAACCTGTGGGCCACGCTGGACTTCAACCCGCCGCCGTCAGGCCGCAATCAGGATTTCCGGGTCAGCGAGATCGTCCAGATCGACCGCGAAACCGGGCGGGCCGGCCCGCCGGTGCTGGTGCAGGGCCAAATGACGATCGAGATCGAAACGCTGGCGCTGGCACCGACGATCTGCGTCGACGGGGTGCCGCCGGTCGATCCCGAGCCAATCATTGTCAATACGCTCGACCAGCGCCTGCTGGCCTTGCTCGCCACCTTGATGCTGGCGATCGGGATGGTTGCGGCAAGGCGGCGCTAGAACGCAGGCTCCGGTCTCGTTCTTTTGCTGAGGAAGAGCGGAAGAGCGGATTGACCACAAAGGACACAAAGGACACAAAGGAGAGCAGAGCAGAAGAGACTGTTGGTGGAGTTGCGCAACTCGGCCAGCACAGCCAGGGACGCAGCTGTGCCCGGACAGGCGTCCGTTCTCAAAGCTTTCCTTTGCGTCCTTCGTGTCCTTTGTGGTTATTTGCTCTTTCTCTTTCGTCTCTCGAACCAAGCCGCCTCCTGCCTCTGCTCAGCTGCTCCGGCTCTTCCTGATCCCTCAGCCCTCAGCCCTCAGCCCTGCCTTCCCGTCGTTCAGGAAACCTTGCATTCCGCCCCGTTAAGGTCAGCCGCGTTCAATCACTCATCGAGGAGTTCGACGATGTCGACGTTTCCCCGGTCCATGGCAGCACGTACTGCCTTCGGTCTGCTGGTCATCAGCCTGTCTGCCTCACCGTCGTTTGCACAGGAGAGGGAACTCGCGCGCGCCGCAACCGCCATCGCGGTGCTGACGGAAGTGCAGGGCACGCCGGATTCGCAGATTCCGGCCTGGTTGCTGGACAAGTCCTACGCAATCGCGGTCATCCCGGAAGTGGTCAAGGCCGGCTTCGTCGTTGGCGGTCATCGCGGCAAGGGTCTTATCTCGGTGCGCTCGCCCGATGGCAC
>JBGTIE010000313.1:0-12112 GCA_041745855.1 Lysobacterales bacterium
GCTCAGGGTCCAAGGCCGGCCCTGAGCCCGGGTGCGAACCCAGCGATGCAGTGAATGAGATCGGGGTCGGGGTCGGAATCGGAATCGGAATCGAATAACGATGTGGGTGGTGGCCACGAACGACTACCCGTGCACCGGGCATCAAGGACGTCGGCAGCGCGTACCGCCGTACTCGACCGTGGCGATGCTGACGATAGGGCCGGCGTGGCTGCAAGGTTCACCATGAGGCAGTCGGATCCGCCACGAAAAGCATCGATACCGATTCCGACCCCGACCCCGACCCCGAGGTGAGCTCTCTGGCGGCAGAGAATTTGGCGTTGGACGAGAGCTGCTTCTGCACCTGTTTGAATCGCACCCTACGACTGCCGCGTGCGACAATCCACCCTTCCCACGCTCCGTCCATCCATGCATGCCTTACGCTGCGCTCGACGAACCCGCCGCTCTTCCGCCTCACATCGTCCGACCCATCCTATCGCGTGAGTACCCCCGGGCCAGCCATTCATGAGCTGGATGATCGGGACCATCGTATTGTTGATCCTGTTCAACGCACTCTACGTGGCGGCCGAATTTGCCGTGGTCGGTGCGCGGGTCAGTCGGGTTGAGCAGTTTGCCGCCGACGGCAGTTGGCTGGCGCGGTCGGTGCTACCGATCGTGCGCGAGACCAAGCGGCTGGACAACTACATCGCGGCCTGCCAGATCGGCATCACGGTTTCCAGCCTGGTGCTTGGCGCGTTTGGCCAGGCGGCGGTGGGGATTGCGCTGGGAAACTGGCTGCAGGGTGCGTTGGAAATGGACAGTCTGACCGCCTTCGGTCTGGCGGCCATCGTGGTGCTGGTGGGTCTGACCTCGCTGCAGGTGGTGTTCGGCGAGCTGATCCCCAAGACCGTCGCGCTGCAGTTCCCGGTCCGGACCGCGATGTACACCTATCTGCCGATGAAGTGGTCGCTGGTGCTGTTCACACCCTTCATCCGTTTCCTGAACGGCAGCGGCAATCTGGTGTTGCGATTGCTCGGGGCCGATCATGCGCGCGGTCATCACCATGTGCATTCGCCCGAAGAGATCGAGATGCTGCTGGGTGAGAGCGTCGACGACGGAGCGATCGGAGCGACCGAGAGCGAGCGTCTGAGGGCGGGCTTGCGGCTGTCACGACGCAGCGCCCGGCAACTGATGGTGCCGCGGCGGGACATCGCCGGCATCGATCTTGCGCAGCCCTCGCAAGACTGGTTCGAAATGGTGCTGAGCTCTCCCTACACTCGCCTGGTTGCCTGGCGTGGCAGTCTGGAAGACATCCAGGGCATCCTCCACATCAAGGATCTGGCCGCGCATCTGGCGCGCGATGGCTCGCTAAACGACGTCGGCGAGCTGCTTCGGCCGGTGTTGCGGATCCCACGCGGACTGTCTGCCGAGCGGGTGCTGGAACAGCTCCGTCTGCACCGGGCGCGGCTGGCTCTGGTGGTCAGCGAATTTGGCGATGTTGAAGGGTTGGTGACGCTGCAGGATCTGGTCAGCGAACTGCTCGGTGAGATATCCGACGAGTTCAAGGCGGCCAATGATGAGCAGCCGCAGAAACTGCAAGATGGTCGCTGGCGACTGGTCGGGCGGATGCCGGCCGAGGACTTCCATGCCTGGACCCGACTCCAGGGCGCGCCGGTCGGGCCGTCGCAGGAGAAGGCCGAAACCCTGGCCGGCATCATCCTGACCCGGCTCGATACGGTACCCGGCGAAGGGCGGCAACTGGAGCTGGACGGTTGGCAGCTGACGGTCGAGCGGATGCAGGGCTCGGCGATCGAATCGGTGATCTGCACAATGGCTGCCGAGGGAGAGCGCCGACATGGCTGAACTCGGTCTCGTGTTGCTGGTCGTGCTGGTGCTGGTATTGCTCAACGGTCTGTTCGTTGCGGCCGAGTTTGCGATTATTGCGACCTCGCGGCCGGCCATGCATGCGCGTGCCGCGAGAAGGGAGCCGGGCGCGGCCCGCATTGTGCGGATACTCGACAATCCGGTGCAGCTCGACCGCTATGTCGCCACCGCCCAGCTCGGCATCACCTTTGCCAGTCTGGGGCTGGGCATGTACGGCGAACACAAGCTGGCGATGTACTTCGAGGGTTGGCTGGTCGCGGCCGGCTTCAGCGGACTGGGGGCCTGGATAACGGCGCATGGTGTGGCGGTAGTCATCGCGATCACGTCCATGACCTATCTGCATATCGTGCTCGGCGAGATGATTCCGAAGTCGCTGGCGATCAGCCAGTCCGCTCGCACGGCGTTGTGGGTCCTGCGACCGATGCTCATGATCGGTCTGCTCCTGGCGCCGCTGGTTCGGCTGCTGAACTGGGTGGGCAACACGCTGCTCGGGCTGGTCGGCTTCCAGCGCAGCAGGGTGGCGGTACACAGCCAGGGCGAGCTGGAATCGTTGGCGCGAGAGAGTCAGGCTGGTGGATTGCTTGGCGACGAGAGCGCGCGGGTGTTCCAGGAACTGGTCGATTTCAGCGAACTGAGCGCGGGCGAGGTGATGGTGCCGCGGGTCCGCATCGTTGGCCTGGTCGCCGAGGCCGGCTACGATGAGATTGCGCGCTTGCTTGCGCAACAGCCGCATACTCGTTATCCGGTCTATCAGGACAACCTGGATCGGATCATCGGCACGGCGCATATCCGTGATCTGCTGGCCGCCCTCGGCGAACGGCGAGGCCTGCGTGCCGATGATGTGCGCCAGACCGCGTGGTTGCCCGAGAGTACGCCGCTGGCCGAGGTGCTGGCGACGATGCACCGGATCCGCAATCAGATGGTGGTGGTCATGGATGAGCACGGCGGCACCGCCGGTACTCTGACCATCGAGGATCTGTATGCCGAATCGGTCGGTGAGGTGGAGGAAGGCGCCGAGGATACGCCGGATATCCTTGAACTCGGCGAAGGAAGCTGGCGGGTGCAGGGCACGCTTCGGATCGACACGCTGGGCGATGCGCTCGGGCTGGAGTTGGCCCACGAGGACGTCGACACCATCTCCGGCCTGTTGCTGGCCGAGCTGGGTCGGCCGGCCCAGCTCGGTGACCAGGTCGAATGGAGCGGGCTACGGCTGGAAGTCTGTCGCCTGCATGGACACGGTGTCAGCGAGGCTGTCGTCCGGCTGGTTGGGCGCGCGGCGAGCTGATGCAGTAGCGGGGTTGATGTCTTCGAGTCGGGAGTTGGGAGTCGGGAGTCGGGAGTAGGGAGTAAGCGCCACGGGCGAAAGCAGTAGCAGACGCGATAACTCGAGCAGAAGCAGGAAGCCAAGCAAGTCGGCATGATGTTCCGTTGACCGTGAACCCCGATGACAGTCATGGCGCGTCTACAACCGCAAGAGCGAACTTGTAGCCGATGCGCACTCCCGACTCCCGACTCCCGACTCTGCTGGCCGTGAAAGCCTCCGCTGCATCAGTCTGAATCGGACCCGGGCGGCATCGCCTCGCACGCTCATGAGACATCCGGGCTAGAATTTTGGTCCGGTTGCCGCGCTGCCTTCGGCGCACCACTTCTAATCGGAAACTGCCACGCGTGCTCGAGACCGATCGCCTGCATCACCTGATGTTTCCCCGTCTGGGCGTGCGTGGTGCCTATCTGCAGCTGCGCGCCGGTCTGGCCGACATGCCCGGTTTCAGCCAGTTGGCGGTCGCCGCGCGTGCGCCGCTGGCCGAGGCGGTCGTCGCTGCCGGCTTGCTGCAGGGCAATCTGAAGGCGGACACCCGACTGCGGCTGCAACTGCAGGGCGATGCCAAGCTGCGCCTGCTGTACGGCGAGTGCACCGGCGACGGCGCCCTGCGCGGGCTGTTGCGCTTGGCTGACGGTGTTACGGACGTTCCGCGAATGGCCGATCTGGATCCGGCGAGCGTGCTGGCAATCACACTGGAGCCGGTACGCGGCCAGCGCTACCAGGCGCTGGTGCCGCTGACCGGAGAGCGTCTGGACCAGGCCCTGGGTCACTACTTCCAGCAGTCCGAGCAACTGCCGACACGGTTGCTGCTGGCCGGTAGCGAGACCGGCGGGGTGGGTCTGATGCTGCAGCGGATGCCCAGTGTCGGTGGCGCGGAAGTCGAAACCGACGAAGACGGTTGGACCCGGCTAGGGCTGTTGCTCGATACCCTGCATGATCCCGAACTGCTGCAGACCGACAGCGAAGTGCTGCTGCACCGGTTGTTCCACGACGAGTTGCTGGAGATCAGCCCCGGCAAGGCCCTTCGCTTCGCCTGCAGTTGCTCCCGCGAGCGGGTAGGTCAGATGTTTCAGGCCCTCGGCCACGCCGAAAGCCTGGCCGCCCTGCGCGACGACGGCCTGGCCGAAGTCGATTGCGAGTTCTGCGGTCAGCGCTATCACTTCGACCAGGTCGATCTGGAGGCCCTGTTTCACGGTCCGGTGGCGCCGGGGTCGGGGCAGAAGCATTAGCTCGGGGTCGGAATCGGAATCGGAATCGGAATCGGCTCGTTGCCCGGCACCCGGCATCCTCCTCGCGAACCGCGCAGCCACGCCGCCCCAGCGTTCTGAGCATCGCTACGATTCAGGCGAGTTCCGCCTCGGCGCCGGCGTCTTCCTCGGGCGACAGAGCACGACCGATCTTCAGAACATGCGCCATCACGTCGCACTCCAACGCCGACCCACGGGTCGTCGGCCTCGATTCCGATTCCGACCCCGACCCCGACCCCGAGCGGTTCGGGGAAGGCGAAAGCTACGATCATGCGCCTCCATCGCTCCGTTCCTATTGACCACCAACCCAACGCCCCGCTATAGTCGCTGGTCTTTTCGCGCAGTCCGCAGAGTCACGATCATGTACGCAGTATTTGCAACCGGCGGCAAGCAATACCGGGCCGCGCCCGGCGATGTCCTCAGGGTCGAGACGCTCGACGCCGAGGCGGGTTCGACCATCGAGCTCGATCAGGTGTTGATGGTGGCCAACGAAGGCCAGATCAACGTGGGCGCGCCTTTGATCAGCGGCGCCACGGTCAGCGCGACCGTTCGCGGCCATGGTCGCGGCGAGAAAATCCTGGTGGTGAAGTTCCGCCGTCGCAAGCACCATCGCAAGCAGATGGGCCATCGGCAAAACTACACCGAGATCGAAATTACCGGCATCAACGGCTGAGGGTCTAGCTCATGGCACACAAGAAGGCAGCGGGCTCATCCCGCAACGGCCGCGATTCCAATCCGAAGTACCTTGGTGTCAAGCGCTATGGCGGCGAGTCCGTCATCGCCGGCAACATCCTGGTGCGTCAGCGCGGCACCCAGTTCCATCCCGGCGACAACGTCGGCCTGGGCCGCGACCACACCCTGTTCGCGCTGGCCGATGGCAAGGTCGAGTTCAAGAAGGGCGGCCCACGCAATCGTCGTTTCGTTTCCGTGGTCCCGGCAGCGGCTGCGCAAGCCGAAGCGTAAGCACGAAGCGCATCGAATGCGACTGGAAACCCCGCTGCTGCGGGGTTTCTTCTTTTCAGGGCCCAGTAGAGCAGGGCAGGGCCCAGGGCCCAGAAGAGCGGGCCACGGCGTGGGGCTCGCTTCGGGCCGAACGAGGCTGCCGGCTCGCGTAGGATGTCGGTGAGCTCCGCGAACCGCGTCGGACGAAGTCTCCGGTCCCAAAAGCAGCCCGGTCGGAGCTTGGCTCTTTCTGGGCCCTATGCCCTGGGCCCTGGGCCCTCTAATCTAACGAAGCATCGGAAGCTCGCGATCCGTCGCTACCACGTAACCCCCCGCACCAGGCATCCCCATGAAATTCGTCGACGAAGCACGCATCGAGGTACACGCTGGCAATGGCGGCAACGGCTGTGCCAGTTTCCGGCGCGAGAAGTACATTCCGCTGGGCGGGCCGGACGGTGGCGATGGGGGCAATGGTGGATCGATTTATCTGATTGCCGACGAGGGCTTGAATACGCTGGTCGATTTTAGGCATCAGCGCCATTTCCGGGCCAGGCGCGGCACCAACGGCATGGGCAGCCAGTGCACCGGAGCACGTGGCGAGGATCTGGAGATCCGGGTGCCGATCGGGACCGTGGTCGAGGATGCCGATACCGGCGAGCTGATCGGTGATCTGGTCGACCACAAACAGCGCCTGCTGGTCGCCCGTGGTGGCGAGGGTGGGCGCGGCAACATCCACTTCAAGAGCTCGACCAACCGCTCGCCCAGGCAGTTCACCAAGGGCACCCCGGGCGAGGAGCGGCGCTTGCAGATGCAGTTGAAGGTGCTGGCGGACGTGGGTCTGCTGGGCTTTCCCAACGCCGGCAAGTCGACCTTGATCAGCTCGGTGTCGGCCGCCACGCCGAAGGTCGCCGACTATCCCTTCACCACGCTGCACCCGAATCTGGGCGTGGTTCGACTGGATGCCGATCAGAGCTTCGTCATCGCCGACATTCCGGGCATCATCGAGGGCGCGGCCGAGGGCGCCGGGCTCGGCATCCAGTTCCTCAAGCACCTGTCACGCACCGGCCTGCTCTGGCATCTGGTCGATCTGGCTCCGCTGGACCAGACCGATCCGGTCGAGAGTGTGCGTGCGATCAGCGCCGAGTTGCAGAAGTTCGATCCCGAGCTGCTCGACAAGCCGCGCTGGCTGATTTTCACCAAGTCCGACCAACTCACCCCCGAGGATGCCGCCGAGCGGGTCAGCGCGGCTCTCGCCAAGTTGGCCTGGGAGGGCCCCCACTACCTGATCTCGGCCGTCGCCCGACAGGGCCTGGAGCCGCTGCTGTGGGCCACCGCCGAGCAGTTGCAGGCCAACCGCGCAGCCGCCGCTGAGCAAGCCGAGTCGGCCGGGGAATAAAAGCGAGGGCCCAGGGCCCAGGGCCCAGGGCCCAGCAAAGGCCGGCGAGAGCCTGCCCTGCGCTCGATTGGAGGGACTCGAAACCAGGAGGCCCAAGCAAAGGCGTATCCGTGCGTTAGTTTTCGCCCTCAGTCCGCCCTCAGTCCTCAATCCCCCGCCAGCGCCGCATCGATCCGGCCCGGATCGAAGCCGTGGATGACCCGATCGCCGATGAGGATCAGCGGCGTGCCGGCGCCGCCGAGTTGATCGAACTCCGCCTTGGCCGAGCCGTTGGCGGCGATGTCCAGCTCGGTGAAGCGGACCTGGCGGGCCTGCAGATGGCTGCGCGCCCGGTCGCAGTAGCCGCAGTTCGGTAGAACATACATGCGCACTTCGGCGTTTGCGCCGATTCCCGCCATCGACTGCGCTGCGACCCACCCAGGCACCCAAAGGCTCATGCACAGCACGGCCAGTCCCAGTCGCAGCCGGTAGCCGGGCTGGTTGCGCGCTGCCGATCGGTGGATGGCGATTGGCGTCCGGATAGTCGTACTCGTACTCAGTGCAACGGTACTCGTACTTGTACTCGTACTCGTACTCGAAAGCGGCGTGAACGCTTTCTCGGTCGATTCCGGCAGGATGGAATCGGTGATGCTCAAGCACGTCATTGTTGTCGCTCCGTAGTTGTAGTGATGCTGGTTGATCGCCGCCGCCGGCTGAAGTTTCGCCAGCGCGGACAGATCTGCGCGGAATGCTGACGAAGCGTGGCCGGTCTACGCCGAAGCGAAGCCCGTCTCCGCCCGAGGACGCGGCCGCCGGCGCGAAATGGCGCGGGGCAGAAACCTTGGCACTGCGCGCGCCGGGACCGCGCTACTGTGGTCGAGTTGAAGTACGAACCAGATGTTCAACCGTGCCGCTGTCGCTTGCCACAGCTGGCCCGTTGCCAAACTCCCCGCATTGATGCAAGTCTCGCGAAGGGCCTGCGGAATTCCGGGCCGGGCGTCGGGGGCATCGAGAGGGCGGATGGACAGACCGGAGCAAGCGGCGGTGCCGTGGCGGCGCAGCCTGCAGACCAAGCTGACGCTGGGCATCCTGCTCGGCCTGATCGGTTTGATCGGGGTGGTGCTGGGGGTGATTTATTGGCGCGGCTATGCCCTGCTGGCCGAGCGTGAACGGATCGTGGCCGCCAGCGCAGCGCACCGACTTGCCGGTGAGATCGGCCAGCAACTGGCGCTGGCCGAGGGCCTGACCGCCGCCATGGCCAATCTGGGCGAAAGCCTGCCGCACGATGCGCAATTGTGGCGGTCTGTGGTACCGCACGTGCTCGACCTGAAGCAGCGCAGCCAGCTGATCGCCGGCGGCGGTCTGTGGCCGGAACCCAATGCCTTCACGGAAGGGGTCCGCCGAGCCAGCTTTTTCTGGGGGCGCGACAGCGCCGGCACCCTGCGGTTCTTCGACGAGTACAACGATCCTGCCGGGCCCGGCTACCATCAGCAGGAGTGGTACGTCCCGGTCCGCCATCAGCAAGCAGGCCGATGCTACTGGTCGCGGTCCTATCAGGACCCGTACACCAACGAGCCGATGGTGACCTGTTCGGTAGGGATGCATGAGGGGGATCGTTTCCTCGGCGTCAGCACGGTGGATCTGCGTCTGGCCGGCCTGCAGCAGTTTGTCACCGAGCGTGGCCGCAGCCTGCAGGGCTACGCGATGATGATCGACCGCAATGGCACCTTCATCACCTTGCCGGCGGCCACCGAGCATGGCCAGAGCGAGCGCCTTGGCGAGACCCTGAGCTTTGCCCAGCTGGCCGAGGAGATGCGCAGCCTGCGGCCCATGGCCGCATTTCTGGACGCACCGCAGAGCGCTGCCGGACCGGAACTGGAGCAACTGACCGGCGAGATCGATGCCGCCACCGACGCGATCGACGCGGCCGAGGCGCGCCGCATCGCGGCCCAGTTGCGCGCTCCGGCGGCACAGGATCCGATCGTTCGCCAGGCCGTTTTCGAGATTGATCCCTTCCTCAACGAGCCGGTGCTGGTTACCGCGCTGCGGCGGGAGGGAACGCAGTGGCAACTGGTCGTCGTGCAGCCGCGCCGGCTGGTCCACGAGGCGGTCGAGTCGGTCCTCACGCCAGTCGCGCTGTCGCTGGCAATGGCCATTGCGCTGGTCGTACTGGTCGCCGCCGCGCTGGTACGGGCGACTCTGGTCGACCCGATCCGCAAGATGGCCATGCAGATGCTGCGGGCCGATCAGGCCATGGACGCGCCACAGCGGGTCGATGTACCCAGTGGCGACGAGCTGGGCTTGCTGGCGCGAACCTTCAATCACCATTCCGAGCGACTTGCGCTCAGCCACGCCCAGTTGCGAGCGTCCGCCGAGCAGTTCCGTTCGGTCACCGCGCTGGCCCATGACGCGCTGATCCAGGTCGACGACCAAACCCTGATCCGTTCGGTTAATCCGGCTGGCGAGCGCCTTTTTGGACGTTCCGAGGCTGAGATGCTGGGTCAGCCGCTGGAACAACTGTTGCCCGGCACACCGGTCGATCAGCTGGTCGCCGACAGCGCCGGCAATGCCGGCGCCAGCCATTCACGCGCGGCCAGCACGATGCGGGTGATCAGTGCCATGGGCCCGGATGGACGGCACTTCCCGGCCGAGGTTTCGGCCAGCTACTGGCGCGGCGAGGAGGCCGGCCTGTACAACATCCAGGTGCGCGACATCACCGAGCGGCGCCGGGCCGAGGAGCAGGTCCGACTGCTCGCGACCCAGGACACGCTGACCGGCTTGCCGAACCGGGTCCTGTTTCAGGATCGGCTGCAGCAGGCGGTGCAGCAATGCCAGCGCACCCGCCGTTTACTCGGGCTGCTTTATCTGGATCTGGACAACTTCAAGCTCGCCAACGACAGCCTCGGTCACGCCGTTGGCGACCGCCTGTTGCGCGCGGTGACCGAGCGCCTGCTGGCCTGTGTCGGCAATGACGGCAGCGTCGCCCGGCTCGGCGGGGACGAGTTTGCGATTCTGCTGCCAACCCTGCTGGAGGCGGCCGAGGCTGGCGAGATGGCCGCCAGGGTCATCGCCGCGCTCGAACCGGCCTTCGCCATCGACGGCCACTATCTGCAGATCGGGGTCAGCATCGGCGTGATCCTGTGCCCGAACGACGGCACCGATCCGGACCAACTGCTGCGCAAGGCGGACCTGGCCATGTATCACGCCAAGGCGCAGGGGCGGAACACCTACCGGTTCTTCACTGAGCGGCTGCGCACCGAGTTGCTCGCCCGCACTGCGCTGCTGGCCGATCTCAAGCAGGCCGCCTTGACCGGACAGTTCGAGTTGCACTACCAGCCGATCATTGCAACCCGCTCGGGCAACGTGCACGGGATCGAGGCGCTGCTGCGCTGGCGGCATCCGGACCGCGGCCTGATCCAGCCGGACGACTTCATACCGCTGGCCGAACGCAGTGGATTGATCGTGCCGATCGGCCAGTGGGTGATCGATCGGGCCCTGGGTGAGCTGGGCCAACTGTCACCGCGGTCGGCGGCCGGGCCACCATTGCGACTGGCGGTCAACCTGTCGCTGGCGCACCTGGCCGACCCAGCGCTGGTGGACTGGCTGGAAGCCTGTTTGCGTAACCACGCCGTGGCGCCCCACAGGCTAGAGTTGGAGCTGACCGAAACGGCGCTGCTCTACGACCTGGAGAACGGCATCGAGGTCATGCGCAGGCTCAAGGCGCTCGGCGTGGGTCTGGTGATCGATGACTTCGGTACCGGTCAGTCGTCGCTGGCCCATCTGAAGCGATTCCCGGTCGAGAAGCTCAAGATCGACCGCTCCTTCGTCATGGGCGTGGCCAAGGACCGCGACAGCGCCGCGATCTGCCGCGCCGTGATCGGCATGGGGCGCAGTCTGGGCCTGCTGCTGGTGGCCGAAGGTGTCGAGAACGCCGACGACCTGGCCTTCGTCCGCGATCAGGGCTTCGACTACGCGCAGGGCTACTATTACTGCAAGGCATTGCCAGCGACGGCGCTGCGCGAGTGGGTATTGTCGAGGCAGGCGGAGCAAATGGTTTAGGCCTGAGCAAGGGAGCAGTGTTACGCGGAGACGCAGAGGACAAGCGCAGGTCCGGGCGTCCATCCGCGCTAGCGCGACTGCCTCAAGTCAGGGCGAGCAACCGGCCCACCGCCTGCTCCAGCTGGTACTGACTGGCGTCCGTGGCGAGGCTCAGACGTAGATCGTTTTCCAGTGCGCGGCAGGCTTGGGCCAGCCGAGCGGCACCGCAGAGCGCGCCCGAAGCCTTCCAGCGATGCAGCCTGGCCAGCACGGCGGCGCCCTGGCCGCTTTGTAGCTCGGCCTGAAGTTCGGGCAGTTCGCGTCTGAGCTCGGCTCGCAGCAGACGCCGCAAACCCGCAATGGCCTGAATGCCTGCGCCCAGAGAGCGCCGTGCGAGTTCGTCGTCCAGATCGGCTGTCGATACCGGCGCGTATGCGTCAGGCGTGCCTTCCCTGACCGCATGGCCATCGACCAATTGCGCCAGAGCCTCAGTAGCGATCGGCTTGAGCAGCCAGTCGTGACTGTCGGGTGCCGGATCGCCGCTCATCATCACCACGCGCGTCGGTGCGGCGGCCGCGCGCAAACTCGCGCCCAGACCGTCCGGCAAGCGTTGGTCGACCAGGCACAGATCAAAGCTATGCTCGCTCAGGGCCCGCCGCGCCTCGCCCAGACCACCGGTCAGGCGGCACTGGTGGCCCTGCGCGCCGAGCAGTTCCGCCAGATAGTGACGGTTGACCACATCGTCCTCGACCACCAGGATGTGTAATGGCATATCGTTCCTTCCCCCAGATGATCGATGGCAGGCCGGGCCAGGCATCGATGACCGAGACTTGCACAAGTCGCGCAATCACGCGAGCAGCTGCCGTCGCGCTGCTCTTGCTGAGCTGCGGCGCCTCGGCGCAGACGCCCGAGGAGCCGACGCCGGTGCCAGTCGGCTGGTCATTGCAGATCGACGCGGTACGCAGCGGCGTGGTGGTGCTGACCGACGTGCAGGGCCAGCTGACCGTTGATGACGCCGGTCAGTGGCAACTGCAGGAAGGCCGGTTACTGCCCAGCCACGCCGGCGAGCGCTACGGCCAACTGAGTTTCGACGCCGCGCCCCTGGATGATCAATGGCAGGGCGCACTGCGCTGGCAAGCGGGTGACGGCCTGATTCTGCAGGGCGATTGGGGGGTCGATGGCAAGGGTCAAATCGGAGTTGAACTGGAGCAGCGGCGGATCCGGATCAGCGGGCCGCTGGACGCGCTGGTCATTCAGCTGCGTGCGCTGCCGCTGGCCAAGTGGCGCCGCTGGCTGGGTCAGCGGCTGGGCTGGACGCCGGATCGG